>CAJOFI010000176.1 GCA_905233595.1 uncultured Oscillospiraceae bacterium
CGTGCAGAAAGCCCGGCAGCCGCTTTTTGTCAAAGGCGCTTTTCTCATAGCTCTCCACCGTCCACTGCCCGTTTTGGCAGCGGTAGACGCGGCAGTCGTTCAGCGCGTACTCGAGCGACCGGGGGCGTGCCGGAGGGTCGTAAAGTGCGTTCGTGAGCGGATACCAGCGCCGCGTGACCTTCTCGCCGAAGCAGAGGGTGAAGAGCGCCTTCTCCTGCCAGACATAGGCCGCCGCCTCCCGCCAGCACTGAGCGAAAAGCGCCTGCCCCCGCTCCCCGAAGGACGCGATCACCGGCGAGGCTTCCGGCTTCTTTCCGCCAAAAAAGCACAGCGCGGCGTAGACCTCCGCATCTGTGCGCGTTTCCGGGGCGCGCAGACAGGCGAGCGCTTCGTCCTGCGCGCGCATCGAGGCGTCGGCGCAGTCCCTCGCGAGGGCGGGGGAGACGCCGTTCAGCACCGCGAAGTCGAGCATCCAGCGGCGGAGATTCGGCTTCATGCGCCGATCCCCCAGCCCGCTCGCGAGAAATTCCCGCTCAAACTCCAGAAGCCTTTGCAGGCTCTCCTCCGGCGAGGCCGCGCCCACGCCGTTTAACAGCTCGTAGACGTAGAGATAGGCGGCGGAGGCGGGGATGGGCTCCCACACGCCCCGGCGAAGCTGCGTCCGCCAGGTGAAGTAGCCGCGAAGCTGAGAGACGCTCAGATCGCGGTAGGTCGGAAAATAACACACGAAGTCCCCCGACCAGGGAAAATCGTCCTCGTAGTCGGCCATGAACACGGCCTGACGGCGGAAGTTCCGCGCCTTCGCGGCGGGGCTCTCGCTGCCGTATTCATATAGCCGCCGCATCTCGCGCAGGCGCTCGGGAAGCGCTTCCCGCTCGGCGCGGTAGCGGCTCGCGGCAAAGGGCAGCGGCGTCTCGTGATACGCGCCCTCGCCGTTCTCGGGCGCGGAACCCAGCACGAGGGTGAAGCCCCTCGGCCTTCCCAGCTCGATGGCGCGGTCAAAGAGACGGCAAACGCTCTGCGCCTCCGTGCGCTCGTCGAAGGCGACGTTCAGCCACTGGCTGCCGCGCATACGAATCGCGGGGGAGAGATAGGGCTCCGTGGCTTTGCCGCCGCACTTTAAGTCGCAGCTGCAAAGCTCGATCCCGCGCTCGCCGTCCCATTGCCGCATCAGCAGCGCGACCCATTTCCCCGTATCCGGGTGGCACAGCACCGAGAAGCCGGGAAACTCCGCCCACTTGCGCTCTTCAAGCAGCCCGTATTTTTCCTTTGCGTAGTCGAGCAGCTCCGAAAGCTCCACAACAGCGCCCCTTTCTTCGTCTTGCGTTCAAGAATGACGTGGTGACCGTTTATCCGCTCTCTCCTTAAAACTCAACACTTTGAAAGGAATTTCGCTTCAAACTCCTCGAGGGGCAGGGGCTTTGCGAAGTGGTAGCCCTGGAAGAGCATGCAGCCCATCTCGCGCAGCAGGCTGTACTGCTCCTCCGTCTCCACCCCCTCGGTGAGCGAGTCGATGCCCAGATCGCCCGACATATTCATCACGTTTCTGAGGATCAGATGCGCCCGCCACGAGTCCTCCGTCCGGGTGAGGAAGGCCATGTCGATCTTGATGACGTCCACCGGCATGTCCTTGAGCATGTTGAGCGAGGAATAGCCGCTGCCGAAATCGTCCATCTCCACGAGGAAGCCCTCGTCCTTGAGGCTTTGCAGCGTGGTGATGCGCTTGAGGCTGTCGGCCATCATGACGGTCTCCGTGATCTCAACGCGCAGCCGCGAGGCCGGGACGCCGTATTCCCGCACGATGCCGGAAAGCTCAGCGGGCACGTCCATGAAATAGAAGTCCTTGGGCGAGATGTTGACGGAGAGAAAGTGCTCCTCATCCCCCTGCGCCCGCCAGCGGGCGAGGATCTCACACGCGCAGCGCCACATATAGCGGTCGAGATCCGCGATCATGCCGTTGCGCTCGAGCGTGGGGATGAAGCGGATCGGGGCCAGAAAGCCGTGCACCGGATGGAGCCAGCGCACCAGCACCTCCGCCCCGACGACGCGGCCGTCGGCGTCCACGATGGCCTGCAAATAGGGGCGGAGCTGCCGCGCCGCGATGGCGCCCTGCAGCTGGTCGGAGATCTGCTGATCCCAGAGGGTGCTCTGGCGCATGGTGTCGTTGTAGAAGGCGAGGTGCTTTTTGTACTCGTTTTTGATGGTTTCGAGCGCCATGTGCGCCCTGTCGAACATGAGCGACACGTCGATCTCCGGCTCCGTCACCACGTAGACGCCCTGGTGGATGAGCAGCGTGCGCGCCGCGCCCTCGCTCTTCACCGTGAAGCCGTGCAGGTATTGCTCGGCCTGCACCGCGTCAAAGGCGCTCTGCTCCATGCACAGACCGAAGCAGTCGCCGGTGAGGCGGCCGTAGATCGCCTCCGGCGGCATCGTGGCGCGCAGGGCGTCGGCGAGCGTTTTGAGCGTAAAGTCGCCGAAATCCCGCCCGTAGATGTCGTTGATGAGCTTGAAGTCGTTGATGTCGAGATAGCTGACGACATAGGTCTTCTCCGGGTTTTCGTCCAGCGTTTCGCGGATACGGAGGAAAAGATGCTCCCGCGTGTAAACGTCGGTCAGGTTGTCGTGCGTGGCCTGATAGCGCTGGCGCTGCAGCTCCTCCTCCTGCTCGGTGTTGTCCCGGATGCTCAGAAGCGAGCCGACGGCCTTCCAGGCGGCGCCGCTGTGCAGCGTGCGCGACC
The DNA here is from genome assembly GCA_905233595.1 of uncultured Oscillospiraceae bacterium. Taxonomy (GTDB): domain Bacteria; phylum Bacillota; class Clostridia; order Oscillospirales; family Oscillospiraceae; genus Limivicinus. The sequence goes on from CAJOFI010000176.1 coordinate 2,739, forward strand.
ACTCCCCCTCGAGCTGCAGCTCCGGACAGAACGCGCGCAGCCGCGCCTCGCAGTGCTCGAGCGCGTTCCGGTCATTGCCGAGAAAGCGCTGCCCCTGCGCGTTTGTCCAGACGCAGCTTTTGTCGTCGGTGAAGAAAAACAGCGCCTCCGGCAGCCCCGAGGCCACGTCCGCCAGCATCTGATCCAGCAGCCGCATCGGGCGGTAGTAGAGCGCGAGGTAATAGACCAGCAGCCCGAACACGCCGTAGCCGACCATGGAGCGGTCGATGGGGGCGCGGGAGAAGACGTAGAAGGTCTCCCACAGGCCGGTAAGGAGCATGACCGCGAGGATGATGAAATAGCGCTCGGCGTACACGCGCGACACGCGCAGGGACTTGAGCAGGAAGATCAGCAGCACGACGAAGAAGATCAGATAGCACAGCAGCCGGTGCACGCTCAGCCACAGCAGCGGGAGGAAGCGAAAGTAGGGCGCGCCGTAAGCCACGACCTCCTCGATGACGAAGGCGTGGCCGAGGAAAGGGTTTAAGAGGATCTGCGCCACGTCCACGACCAGCACCGTGTAGAAAAGCCGCTTGTGCCATGGCCGCCGCCAGCGAAGCTGACAGTATTCCAGCGTAAAGCCCATCAGCGCCGCCATCACGAAATCAAGCCCCGTGATATAGGCGTAGCTTCCCAGGAGGGCGGGCACTCTGCTCCGGGCGAGGATGATGAGCGCGTTTCCCAGCACCGGCGGCAGCAGGCTGATGAGCAGCGTGCGCAGCGCCGGGGCGATGCTTTTTTCGGAGTGCCTCGTGTACCGGACGCAGACGGCAAGGGCTATGGCGAGGATAAGCAGGATGCAGAAGATCGCGGGACGCATACGCTGCTCCTCCTTTCGGCTTCACAGAATGTCTTATATATAATATAGTAACACAGCGAAAAAGTCAAGGCAGCGAGCGCCAGGCGCAGGGCAGTTGACATTTCGGGCGGCGTCGGGTATAATTTTGTTATCCAAGGCCGATCCGGCCGAAACGAGACAGAAATCTGCAAACGAAAAAGGAGGATGACCACATGAAAAAGCTTTTCTCGATCCTGGTAGTTTTGTGCCTGCTGATGGGTATGTGCAGCGTCGTCGCCGCGGCGGATAACGCCGAGGAGCCCCTCTCCGTTACGCTGGACGTTCTCAACAGAGGCGCGGACGCGTTCTACGGCTGCGACGTGAACATCTCCATCAAGGACTTTATCGCCCTGGGCTTTGAGCTTGGCGACGCCTGCAACGTCGTGCTGGAAAACGACCTCTACCGCTACGAATTCAAATCCGTGCCCTTCTACAACGGCTACTACACCAAGACGGGCGACCCGCTGCTGTGCGCCTACGGCTACGCCATCAAGGAGAACCGCGGCGAGGATTACGAGTACACCAGAACCGACTATCCCTATCTCCGCTTCTGCTACAACAACCGGGAGATGTGGAACCTGCTGCACCTGACGACCGACATGAAGTGCACCATCACGCTCGTCGAGCAGGGCGGCTACGAATATGAGCAGAAGCTCGTCGGCGGTCTGACCTACAGCAAGAACTTTGAGGATTACGAGGCGAAGAACGGCGCCACGCAGGAGGAGGTCTTTGCAAACTTCCGCGCGGTCAAGTCCGACGCCATGAAGGAAAACGTGCTCTTCCGCTCGGCCTCCCCCTTTGACAACGCCAACAACAGAGCGCCCTACGTCAACGCGCTCGCGAAGGAGAACGGCATCGACTACGTTCTGAACCTCGCGGATTCCCAGGCGAAGATCGACAAGTACAAGGAGTCCGACGTGTGGGCGGAGCTGGATTATTCCCAGGCGCTGCTGGATAACGACCAGGTCTGCCTGATGGCCATGTCGGCGGCCTACGAGGGCGCGGCCTATCAGTCCGCGCTGGTCAAGGGGCTCAACAGCGCCCTTGCGCACAACGCGACGAAGATCCTCTTCCACTGCACCGAGGGCAAGGACAGGACGGGCTTCGTCGGCCTGCTGCTCGAGAGCCTCTGCGGCGCTTCCTATGAGGAAATGCTGAACGACTACATGATCACCTACGACAACTACTACGACCTCACGGAAGCCTCGGACAAGACGGCCTACGATTATATCGTGGAGCTGAAGTTCAACGACATGGTCAACTATCTGCTCGGCTTCGATCCCAGCCTTGAGGCGCAGGGGGACGGCAGCTATGACCTTTCCGCTGTGACGGCGGAGAATTTCGCCACCGCCGCCGCAAAGCTGCTGACGAAGGCCGGCATGAGCGAGGAGAATCTCGAGGCGCTGACCGCGCTGCTCAAGAAGTAAGGAACCGTTCCGAAATAACTTGTGCAATCTGACTTGCCTTTTTCACCTGTAGCTTCGTTGTCAAATCTTGAAATACACAAAGTATTCCTGCGATTTTCCGCCTCG
>CAJOFI010000177.1:0-7238 GCA_905233595.1 uncultured Oscillospiraceae bacterium
CATTATTGCTTCTTGTTCCAGGTTTACGCTTGCTGAATTAACGGATCAACTCCGTCACTCACTGTCTTCTCTGAGAGAACATGTTACCTACACTTCTTCCCAGACTATTCGCTTGCTCCTCATCTGAGCCTCAAGTCCTATAATTCCGACTAACACCTTATATATTACCAGAAAAATGAGACTGAGAGATCTCCCGCGCGTAAATGACAGGGCTCTCGGCGCAAATGACGGGAGCGCGGGCTTGACGATCCGCCGTGACACGGGGCGGCGGTGCCGGGAGCGCGCCGGGCGCAAAGATGGGTATTGCCCAAAACGCGCGCAGGGTATATAGTATAGGAAGGATGGGGAAGCGGAAAGCAGAGACTAAGCACTGAGAAGATGGCTTGAAAAAATGAACAAACCCAAAATCAACTTCAAAAACTGGAAATCCGATCTGCTCTCCGGGCTGATCGTGGCGCTGGTATCGATCCCGATCTCAATGGGCTACGCCCAGATCGCGGGGCTGCCGCCGGTGTACGGGCTGTACGGCTCGCTGCTGCCGATCCTGTGCTTCGCCCTGCTCACAAGCTCGCCGCAGTTCGTGGTGGGCGTGGACGCGATGCCCGCCGTCATGGTGGGCAACGCCCTCGGCGCGGCGGGGCTCAGCCTCGGTTCGGCGGAGGCGATGGCGCTCGTGCCGGTGCTGAGCTTTCTCACCGGGCTGTGGTTCCTGCTGTTCTGGTGCTTCCGGGCGGGGCGCGTGGTCAAATACATCTCCGCGCCGGTCATGGGCGGCTTCCTCTCCGGTATCGGCGTGACGATCATTCTTATGCAGCTTCCGAAGCTCTTCGGGGGTGAGCCCGGAACCGGGGAGCTGCCCGCGCTGCTGCTGCACCTGGGAGGGCAGCTCTCGGCCTTTCACCCGCTCTCGGCGCTGCTCGGCTTCGGCACGGTGGCGGTCATCCTGCTGAGCAAAAAATACGCCCCGCTGCTGCCCATGCCGGTGATTATGATGCTGTTGGGCGTGCTGCTTACGGCGGGTGTGAGCGCGGGGCTTCCCCGGCTGGTGCTGTTTGACGTGCGCCTGCTTGCGGGCAGGGGCGCGACGCTTGCCATGACAAGCCTCTCCATCGCGCTTGTCGTCATGGCGCAGACCCTGCTGGCCTCGAACAGCTACGCCCTCAAATACGGCTATCGGCTCGACACCCGGCGGGAGCAGCTGGCTTACGCGGCGGCGCAGCTTGCCGCCGGGCTCGTGGGCTGCTGCCCGGTGAACGGGAGCGTCTCGCGCTCCGGAATGGCGGAGCAGTTTCGCTGCCGCTCCCAGCTTATGAGCGTGACGGCGGCTGCGGTCATGCTGCTGATCCTGCTGTTCGGCGCGCCGCTGCTGCGCTTTTTGCCGGTGCCGATCCTCACGGGCATCGTGATCGCGGCGCTCATCGGCATCGTGGAGACAAAGCAGGCTGAAAAGCTCTGGCGCACGAACCGGCAGGAGTTTTTCATCTTCCTCACGGCCTTCGGCGGCGTGCTCCTCTTCGGGACGATCTACGGCGTGATTATCGGCGTGGCGCTGAGCTTCTTCGCGGTGGTGAAGCGCGCGGTGGCGCCGCCCCGCTCCTTCCGGGGCGTGATCGCCGGGCACGAGGGCTTTTATAACCTGCGCCGCAACCGCAGCGCGCGACCGGTGCGCGGCACCGTGATCTACCGCTTCAGCGGGAACCTCTTCTTCGCGAATATCGAGACCTTTCAGAACGATCTGGAAAACGCCATACAGCCCGATACAAAACAGATCATCGTGGACGCGGGCGGCATCGGCAGCATCGACAGCACCGCCGTAGAGCGCCTCTTGCTGCTGGAAAAGAGCCTGCGGGAGCGGGGCATCCGCCTGTATCTGACCGAGCACGTCGGCAAGCTCAACGACGAGCTGCGCGCCCTCGGGGCGGAGGCGCTGCTGGAAAACGGTTCCGTGCGGCGGACGGTGGAGCTTGCTCTGCGCGACTGCGGGCTGGAGCCGCCCTATCCCCGGGAGGGAAGCCGGGAGGAGACCGCGCCGGTGCGCGACGAGAGCGAATCCTACGCGGAGTTTGAATGGCTCTACGGGGAGGACGCGGAGGAGAAGCGCGAGAAGCTGGCGCGGGAGCTGGCCGAGCTTCTCAGCGGCAACGAGGCGCTGAGCCTCGAGGAGATCGAGCGGCGCAGCCGCTGGGGGCGCGTGGGACTTCTGGACGAGAACACGCTGCTCGACTACGTGGAGCTGGAGCTGGAGCAGAAGGCCAGCGACGGTGAGCTGGGCGACGAGAAGCTCGAAGCGCTCGAAAACCGCGTGGAGGAGCTGCGCCCCACGCTGGAGGACGCGGTCACGGCGCTCCCGTCCGGCACGCAGGACTATATGAGCGAGCGGGCGAAGAAGCTGCGCGAACGCATGGCGAGCCGTCACCCGGAGCAGTTTGCGCGCCTGCAGCAGCACCGGGACAGGCTCTCCCGCAGACGCCGCAAATAATCGCACAGAATTTGCCAGAAGAACGCATTTTGGTGATAGACAAAGCGACTCTACCGTGCTATAATCAAATGAGATTGCACACAAGGGAGTGTTGCACCATGAGCAAACCGGTTCTGATCACAGCAGACAGCACAGCGGATCTTTCCGCAGAGCTGATCGAACGCTATCATATCCACGTCATCCCGCTGACCATCACGCTGGGGGACGACGTGTTTCTCGACGGGCAGGGCTTCACGCCGCTGGATATGTACGAGCGCTACCGCAAGGACGGGACGCTGCCCAAGACCTCGGCGCCCGGCGTACAGGAGTTCGTGAACTTTTTCACGCCTTTCGTGGAAGCGGGCTATGAGGTGGTGCACCTCGACATCAGCGCGGAGCTCTCCAACAGCTTCAACGCCGCGCGCCTCGCCTCGCAGGAGCTGGAGGGCGTCTACCCCGTGGACACCCGTATGCTCTCCACCGGGATGGCGCTCGAGCGGGGTATGAGCGCGGAGGAGATCGCCCGGCACTTAAGCGAACTCAGGGACAAGGTCTCCACCAGCTTCGTGCTTGACACGCTGGAATTCATGCGCAAGGGCGGAAGATGCTCCGGCGTCGCGGCGATAGCGGCGAACCTCCTGCAGCTCAAGCCCGGCCTCGAGATGAAGGACGGCAAGCTCGGCGTTTACAAGAAATATCGCGGCAGCATCGAGCACGTTTATAAGCAGTACATCACCGAGCGCCTCAATAATAAGCGCGTGCGCCCGGGGCACGTCTTCATCACCGAGTCCGGCGAGATCGACCCGAAGGTGATCGAGGAGCTGACGCAGCTCATCTATACGCTTTCCGGCTGCAAGGAAGTGCACCATACGCTCGCAGGCTGCACCGTCTCCACCCACTGCGGCCCGAAGACCATGGGCGTGCTGTTCATCGAGGAGTAGTCACTGGCCGGTGGCCGTTATCTCACTAAAAAACTTGCCGAGAAAAACGAAGTTTTTCTCGGCAGTTTTTTTATTGATACCCCATGGGGTTTTTCGACTGCCAGGCCCATGTGTCACGGCACATGTCGTCGAGGTTGTACTCGGCCTTCCAGCCCAGAAGCTCGGCGCTCTTGTCGGGATTGGAGTAGAGCTTGGGCAGGTCGCCGGCGCGGCGGGGCGCAAACTCGTAGGGGATCTTGATTCCGTTGACGCGCTCAAAAGCCTTGACCATGTCCAGCACGCTGTAACCCACGCCGGTGCCGAGGTTGAAGACGCTCTCGCCCCGGTGCTCCAGCATGTAGCTGATCGCGGCGACATGACCGCGCGCAAGGTCGGTGACGTGGATATAGTCGCGGATGCAGGTGCCATCGGGCGTGTCGTAGTCGTTGCCGAAGATGTTCAGATGGTCGCGGCGGCCGATCGCGACCTGGGAGATGAAGGGCATGAGGTTGTTGGGAATGCCGCGCGGATCCTCCCCGATGAGGCCGCTGCTGTGCGCGCCGATGGGGTTAAAGTAGCGCAGCAGCACCACCGACCAGTCCTCGATCGCCTTCGCGGAGTCGCGCAGGATCTGCTCGGACATGTACTTCGTCCAGCCGTAGGGGTTGGTGCACATACCGGTCACGTCAGTCTCCTTGAGCGGGCTCTTGTTGCTGCCGGAGTAGACCGTCGCGGAGGAGGAGAAGATGATGTTCTTCACGCCGTGGTCGCGCATCGCCTCGCAGAGGCGCACGGTGGAGAAGAGGTTGTTGTCGTAGTACTCCAGCGGCATCTGCACCGATTCGCCCACCGCCTTGAGACCCGCAAAGTGGATCGCCGCGCCGATGTCGTGCTTTTCAAAGATGCGGTCGAGCGCCGCGCGGTCGCGCACGTCGTTCTCGTAGAAATCTACGTGCTTGCCGGTGATCTGCTCCACGCGCTCGATGGCCTTGGCGCTGGAATTGACCAGGTTGTCGATGACGACGACGCCGTGCCCCTTGTTCAGAAGCTCCACGCAGGTATGGCTGCCGATATAGCCGGCGCCGCCGGTGACCAGTACATTCATGACGATTGCTCCTTTATGTTAAAAATTATGTTAACTAGGCCTTGTTTGAAAAATAGCGGAATGCACAAATGGCGAGGGATTTTTGCGCCAATTGAGGCGCGAAACCGCAGGCATACTTTGTGTATGGCAAGGCGTTTTGTCGTTTTTCAAACAAGGCCTAACTAATCCAACAGCGTTTCCGGGTAAACGCCCTTCTCACGCAGGGAGGCAATGTAGCTGACGACGTCGGGCATGTCCTCGCGGTAGGTGATGCCGTGCCAGGTCTCGTGGCAGTTGAGCACGCGCACGCAGCCCTCGCCGGACTGGATGAGCGCGTTTGCCACAAAGGGGAGGAAATACTCGCACTTTTCGGGGCTTTTCGGCAGGTTTTCGTCCAGCCACGCGGGGAAGCGGCGCTCCAGCTCCTCCAGCATGGAGTGCCCGAAGCCCCAGAAGTTCATGGACACCGGGCAGCCGCCGTCGAGCGGGTGCCAGGTCTCGCCGTCCTCGGTGTAGGCGGCGTTCGCCCCGTCCTTCCTGATCCTGGTGCGCTCCACCACGCCGGTCAGCAGGCCGTTTTGCACCTGGCAGATGCCGCGCGCGACGGTGCCGTGCTCGGTGACGGTGTTGCGCAGCTCGTAGGCGACCATGGCGTGCTCGTTCTCGTGGCGATCGCCGGTGAGATAGTCATAGAGCGTCTTGTAGGCGCTCGGGCCGTAGAAGTCGTCGGCGTTGATGACGGCGAAGGGGCCGTCCACCGCGTCCTTCGCGCAGAGCACGGCGTGCCCGGTGCCCCAGGGCTTGACGCGCCCTTCGGGGACCCGGTAGCCCTCGGGGAGCTTGTCGAGCTGCTGGAAGACGTATTTCACGTCAAAATACTTCTCCATGCGCTTGCCGACGGCGGCCTTGAAATCGGCCTCGATCTCGTGCTTGATGATGAAGGCGACCTTGCGGAAGCCCGCGCGATAGGCGTCGAAGAGGGAAAAGTCAATGATCGCGTGGCCTTGGGGGTCTACGGCGGTGATCTGCTTGAGCCCGCCGAAGCGGCTGCCCATGCCGGCGGCGAGGATGACAAGCGTCGGTTCCATAAGAAGCTCCTTTCAGATTCACGGGCTCACCGGCTCATGGCAAGCCTGCAATAGTAGTTGAACGTGCGCTCCCGGGAGAGGGTGCTGCTGTCCATGTGGCCGGGGTAGACCTCGTAGTCCCCGGGCAGGGCGCACAGACGGCGCAGGCTTCTCAGCTCCTGCTCCATGTCGCCGCCGGGAAGATCGGTGCGGCCGCAGCTGCCCTTGAAGAGCGTGTCGCCCGTGAAGAGGGCGTTTTCGACCTTGAGCGCCACGCCGCCCCGGGTGTGGCCCGGCGTGCCGATGACCTCAAAGCGGAGAGAGCCGACCTCCACCTTGTCCCCGTCGGCGTAGTAGCTGCCATTTTCGGGCAGGGTATAGGGGAAGTGATAGCCCTCGTTGTTCTTCTGATCGTCCAGCGCGTTCAGATAGACCTTCGCGCCGGTCTCCTCCTGCACGGACTCCACCGCGCCAACGTGGTCGTAGTGCCCGTGGGTCAGGAGGATCGCGCGGCAGCGGAGGCGGTGCTCCTCCAGATAGTCGAGGATGGCGTTGGATTCGTCGCCGGGGTCGATGACGGCGCAGTCGAGCGTGGCTTCGTCGGTGACGACGTAGCAATTGGTCTCGAGCTGGCCGACGGGGATGGTTTTGATCAGCATGGTCACAGTTCCTTCGTATCAAGTAAAATGGTCACAGGCCCGTCGTTCTGACTGAAAACCTGCATATCGGCGCCGAAAACGCCGGTCTCCACGCGAAAGCCGCGCGCGCGGCATTCCCCGATCACAAGCTCGTAGAGGGGGATCGCAACGTCGGGTCTCGCCGCGTGGGAAAAGCCGGGGCGGCGGGAGCGGCAATCGGCAAAGAGGGTGAACTGGCTGATAATCAGCATCTCGGCGCCCGCGTCCTTGGGGTTTACGTTCATCTTGCCGTTTGCGTCCTCGAAGACCCGCAGGCCGCAGAGCTTGTCGGCAAGCTTCTTCGCCTCCGCCTCGGCGTCGCTCTCGTGCACGCCGAGCAGCACCAGAAAGCCGACGCCGATCTCGCCCCGCGTCTCGCCGTCGATGACGACGGACGCGCTCTTTACTCTTGTAACAACAGCTCGCATATCGTATCCTCAAATCTCACGACTCAAAGCTTTTTACGCCCCGTTGCGCGTCACGTCGGTGACGCCGGGGACGGCCTGCAGGCGGTTCATGATATACTTAACCTCGCCCGCGTTCTTGACCTCGAGCGTCACGGCGGTCAGCGCAAGGCCGGAGCCGAGGGAGCGGGAGGAGAGCGTGCGCACCTTGGCGTTGAGGGTGTTGAGCACCGTGGCAATGTCCATGACGAGACCGGAGCGATCCTTCGAGGCGATGGTCACGTTTGTGACGTAGCTGTCGGTGATCTCGCGCGCCCAGGAGACGCGGATCCAGCGCTGCTCCTGCTCGGGATGGGCGAGGCGCTGCCGGTAGTTCTGGCAGTCCCGCCGGTGGATGGAGACGCCCTGCCCGCGCGTGATGAAGCCGATGATGTCGTCCCCCGGAACCGGGGTGCAGCAGCGCGAGAACTTGATGAGGCAGTTGTCAAGCCCCTCCACGAGGATGCCGTGGACGGCCTTGCCCTCCTTCTTCGCCTTCTCCTCGCGCCGCTCGGCCGCCTGGTTCATCTTGTCGATGGCGGTCTTGCGCTCGGCGTTGAGGTTCTTGAGCTCGTCGCGCAGGCGGTTC
>CAJOFI010000177.1:7393-10072 GCA_905233595.1 uncultured Oscillospiraceae bacterium
CCGGCGCTCCTTCTTATACCACTGCTTGATCTTCGTGCGCGCCGAGCCGCTCTTGACCAGGTTCAGCCAGTCGCGGCTGGGACCGGGGGCGGACTTGGAGGTGCGGATCTCCACGATGTCACCGTTTTGCAGCACGTAGTCATAGGTGACGATGCGCCCGTTGACCTTCGCGCCGACCATGTGGTTGCCGACGTCGGAGTGGATGCAGTAGGCAAAGTCGATGGGCGTCGCCCCGGCGGGGAGGTTGATGACGTCCCCCTTCGGGGAGAAGACGAAGACCTCGTCGGCAAACATGTCGATCTTCAGATCGTGCACGAAGTCCTGCGCGTCCGACTCCTGCTGGCTCTCGAGCAGGCGGCGCACCCAGGCGAACTTGTCCTCATCCCCCTGGCGCAGCGTCGCGCCCCCGTCGCCCATCTTGTACTTCCAGTGCGCGGCGATGCCGTATTCGGCGGTGTAGTGCATGTCCCAGGTGCGGATCTGCACCTCGAAGGGGATGCCCTCCGAGCCGATGACCGTCGTGTGCACGCTCTGGTACATATTGGGCTTGGGTGTGGAGATATAGTCCTTGAAGCGCCCGGGGACGGGCTTGAACATATAGTGGATCAGGCCGAGCACGTTATAGCAGTCCGAGATCGTGCCCACGATCACGCGGAAGGCGCAGAGGTCGAAGATCCCGTTCATGTCCAGCTTCTGCGCGTACATCTTGCGGTAGATGGAGTAGACGTGTTTGATGCGGCAGAAGATCGTGCAGTGGAGCCCCTCGGCCTCCAGCCCCGCCTGGATCTTCGCCTTCATGCTGTCCATGAAGGCCTCCAGCGTGGGCATCTTCGCGTCGAGCCAGTCGGTGATCTCCTTGTAGCCCTGCGGGTCGAGGTATTGCAGCGCCAGATCCTCCAGCTCCCACTTGGCCTGCTGCATGCCGAGGCGGTGGGCGATGGGGGCGTAGATCTCCATCGTCTCAAGGGACTTGGAGCGCTGCTTCTCCGCCGTCTGATAGGCCATGGTGCGCATGTTGTGCAGACGGTCGGCGATCTTGATGAGGATGACGCGGATGTCCTTGGCCATCGCCATGAGCATCTTGCGCAGATTCTCCATCTGCTCCTCTTCCTTGGTCGCGTACTGCATGCGCGTCAGCTTGGTGACGCCCTCCACGATGTCCGCGACGGCCGTGCCGAAGCGGTGGGCAATGTCGGCGTGGGTCATGCTGGTGTCCTCGATCACGTCATGCAGCAGCGCCGCGATGATCGAGTCCTCGTCCAGCCCAAGGTCAACGGAGATGTCCGCCGCCGCGACGCAGTGCGTCACGTAGGGCGAGCCGTCCTTGCGCATCTGCCCGGCGTGCGCCGTGCGCGCCATATCGTAGGCGGCGCGGATGCGCTCCATGTCCATGGGGTGGCTGCCCGCGCGGATCTTCTCCTCCAGCTCCGCGAACATCACGTCCGGGTCAAGAGGGGGATTCGGTTTTCTCACTTCCTCAGCCATGGTCGTGTCCTCACAATTGTTGATACAACTCTTTTTATAAAGACCGGCTGCGCAGGGCGCGCATGATCTCGGTTTTCTCCAGATCGGCCTTGCCCTCGCGCTTCGCGCGGCTCGCGCCGTAGATGCCGCCGCTGCCGCTCTCGAGAAGCCCGGTCTCCAGAAAAGTCATCAGACAGAGGCCAGCAGCTCCCGCGCGCTCGCGGGAAGGGGACGGGCGGTGCAGCGCTCCTTCCAGACGCGCACGAAGTCCGCGCGTTCCGGGCAATAGTCCGCCGCCGCCCAGAGGCTGTCGGGGTCACCGCTCAAAATCTCTTCACAGAGCGCGTCGGGCGAGTGCCTGCGCATGCCCGAGAGCACGAGCTGCACCGAGACGTGCCCGCGATAGTCGTTGATCTGCGGGGTGAAGGCCACGTCCACCCGGTCGCCCTCCCGAAGCCCCAGGTCTTCGGTGCTGTGGGAGAAAAAGATGCCCTCCAGATGCGCCCTGCCCATGCGCACGCGCACGCGCGTGTGCCGCCCGCTGCCCACGTCGGTCACGCTCTCCAGCTCCACGTCCGACAGACAGAAGACGGGCTTTTGGTTGGCGCTGCCGTAGGGCTCGAGAAGGTCAAGCTCGCGCACGTTCTCAATGCTCAGCAGCGCCGGGTCGCGGATCAGCAGGTCACACCTGACCTCGGGCTGCTGCTCGGGCAGGTGCGCCTTGTAATAGGCCGTGAAGGCACGTCGGAAGTCGTCGATCTTCTCCGGCGCGATGGTGAGCCCCGCCGCCAGCGCGTGCCCGCCGAAGCCCAGCAGATGCTCAGAACAGGCGGAGAGCGCATCGTAGAGGTTGAAGCCGCCGTAGCTGCGGCAGGAGCCCTTGCCCTGCTCGCCCATGAGGCAGATCATGACCGCCGGCACGCCGAATTGCTCGGCTATGCGCGAGGAGGCGATGCCGATGACGCCCTGGTGCCAGCGCCCGCTCGCGAGGACAATCGGCTCGCCGGGCGCGACGCCCGTGAGCTCCGCCTGCGCCTCCTGCCAGATCGCGGTCTCGATGCTCTGGCGCTGGCGGTTCAGCTCGCACAGCTCCGAGGCGATCGAGGAGGCCTCCCGCTCGTCCGTGCACATGAGGAGCTGCGCGGCCTTGTAGGCCTGCCCCAGCCGCCCGGCGGCGTTCAGACGCGGCGCGACGGAAAAGCCGATGGACGAGGC
>CAJOFI010000177.1:10105-12069 GCA_905233595.1 uncultured Oscillospiraceae bacterium
CGCAGCTTCTCGAGACCGCGGGTGACGATGTAGCGGTTCTCGCCCACGAGGGGCATCACGTCCGCCACCGTGCCGACGGCCACAAGGTCGGCATAGCGGGCGAGCATCCGCTCCCCGTCCCCGTCGCAGGCGCTCACCAGCTTGAGCGCCACGCCCACCCCCGCGAGGCTGGCGTTGGGGTAGGGGTCGTTTTTCAGCTTGCAGTCGATGACCGCCACCGCGTCGGGCAGCGCCCCGGTCTTGCATTCGTGGTGGTCGGTGATGATCACGTCCATCCCCAGCGCACGGGCGTACTCGGTCTCCTCCACGGCGGTGATGCCGCAGTCCACCGTGATGACAAGGGTCACACCCTGCTCGTGCAACGCATTCAGCGCGCTGCCGTTGAGACCGTAGCCCTCCTCCCCGCGGTCGGGGATGTAGGGGATGCACTTGACGCCGCGCGAGCGCAGATAGTCCGTCACGAGGCAGGTGGCGGTGATACCGTCCACGTCGTAGTCGCCGTAGACCGCGACGGTCTCCGAGAGGCGGATGGCCTGCTCGATACGCGAGCGGGCGACCGCCATCCCGTTTAAGAGCATGGGGTCGTAGAGGCACTCCGTCCCGCCCTTGATGAGGCGGTGGGCGTCTTTCACCGTCGTGATCCCGCGCTGCGTCAGCACCGCCGCGAGCAGCGGCCCGTAGCCCGCGCGCAGCAGCTCCCGCGACACCTCCGGACGGCAATATGGGATTGTCCATTCCTTTCGATTCATAAGCGGTTCCTGTATCTGTTTCTATATTCTAATATAATATCAAAAATCTCCGCGCAATTCAATAGCTTGCGCGGAGATTTCCGGAAACAGTTTTGCGTTTTGCGTGCTGCGTTTTGAGGAGAAACGCGAGTTACAGAGCTTCCTTCCGCCACGCAAGAGGATAGAAGGCCGATGATCTGCAAGACCCGAAATATCTCCATCAAGACCGCCTTGAGATGGCAGCAAAAGCGCCGAGGAGATCTCAAAACTCACGAACCAAAACCGGGGACGTGAAAAACGAAGTTTATGAGCAAGTTTATTCCTCCGTGTCGTCCAGCCAGGCGGCGACGCGGTTCTCGTCCAGACCCAGACCCTTCGCGAGGAAGGACGCGGTCTCGTTCAGGTTCAGACCGTGCAGGCGGCTGAAATTGCTGGCCGAGGGCGTGAACACCTCAGCACCCATGTTGCGACCCTCGATATAGCCGCAGTTGTAGCACATGTAGAGATCGATTTTCCGGTGACCGTCCAGGGTCATTTCCTGTCCGCAGCGGGGGCATTTCATGGCAGTTCCTCCAGAAACAGCGTCTAAGCTGTATGATTTTGTCGTTTCTTTCCGATGACAGGCAGAATATACCACCTTGTTTGTTAATTGTCAATCAGCGATTGACACAAAAATGACAGATTTCGACGCCGCCTTTTCTCCCGATTCCGTCGGATTGACGAATGGAACGCGGCTTGGTATAATAACCGGGCAGTTAAGTGAAGAGTGAAAAGTGAAAAGGTGCTGTGTCGCTTCGCGACGAATTCTAATATGTCCCCGAAGGGGACACCACAACCATTCACGATTCATTATAAAAGGGGAAAGGATTTATTTACCATGCGCTATATTGAAGTCATCGTGGATACCCCCGCTGAGGAGATCGACCGCCGCTGTGAGGAGATGAGCGCCATGGGCGTCGGCGGCTTCGTGATCGAAAACGAGGCGGATTTTCAGGACTTTCTCGAAAACAACCACCAGTACTGGGACTACGTGGACGACGAGCTGGAGCAGCAGTTTAAGGGCGTGAGCCGCATCAAGTGCTATCTCACCGACGACGAGGAGGGCAAAGCCAGCCTGCGCGCCATCCGGCAGGCTTACGGCGAGGTCGCGGTCTCCATGGTGGAGGACAGCGACTGGGAGAACAACTGGCGCGAATACTATAAGCCCATCGAGGTAGGCCAGAAGCTCGTCGTCGT
>CAJOFI010000178.1 GCA_905233595.1 uncultured Oscillospiraceae bacterium
CGTTCTTCAGCACCAGGGTCACGCCCGCGGGAACCGTGATGTTGCCCGTGATGGGGAAGTTGCACTGGTCGATGAAGACGTAGGTCATGCTGCCGAAGCTGCTGATGTCCCAATCGAGGGCGTGCACGAGCCAATAGGTCTCGTTGGAGTTGTCTGCGATCATCTCCGAGAGGCTCCCATAGGCGTTGTTGTTGCTCTGGATCTTGGTGTTGTTGGGCGTGTCCGCAACGACCTCGGGCTTCTGCTCCACAACGATCTCCTCGTCCTCGGTCTCCTCGGTCTTTTCCTCGGTGTTCTCCTCGGTGTTCTCCTCGGTGTTCTCCTCGGTCTTTTCCTCGGTGTTCTCCTCGTTGGTCTGCTCGGGCGCATCCTTGGTCTCTTCCGGCTCGTCCTTGGTCTCCTCCGGCTCGTCCTTGGTCTCCTCGACAACAGGCTTTACGAACTTGTAGACGCCGGGGTTCTCCGCCACGGGGCTGAGATTGAAGGCCGCGGCCGCGTTGGCGCGGATATCGCCGCCCGCGTTGGAGGCCCACATCTCATCGAGGAAGATCACGCCCTCGCCATCGACCGCGACGGCAAAGGAGAAGGTCTCCTGCTCGGTGGAGGCGGTTCTGACCTCGAGCGCGCCGTTCTTGATCTGGGCGTTATTCTCCAGATAGACCGCGTACTCCTCGTTCTGCGTGGGGATGAAAACCAGCGTGCCGCCTCTGAGGTTCAGAGACACGCCCTCGGGGATGACGATGGGGGCGTAGAGCGTGAGCTTCATCTCCTTGCCCGCAAGCTCGATCTTCTGCCCCTTCTCGGCAGCTTCGAGCGCGTCGCTGACGCTGGCGTAATAATTGGTCTCCTGCTCGGACACCTTGATCATGGCAACGGCGTTGGCGCTGCTGACGGTGTTCACGCCGCCGACCTGGTCGTTCGTGGTCTCGGGCTGGCCGTTTACAATCAGCTCGCCGCCCTGCCCCTGCTCCCCGGGCTCGTCCGCGAAGGCGGGCACGACCGCGAAGCTGCAGCACATGGCCACAACCAGAAGAACCGACAACAATTTGGCACTGACTTTCATGTTGTTTCTCCCTTTCTCATTACCTGCTTACTATTATAAATAAAAATTTATAATCGCTCTCCGCCATATCGCGCTCACAGGAAAAGCGCCGCGAATGGCTTACTGATACTCTACCACGTTCGCGCCGCTTTTGCAAGAGCAATTTGAAGTTTTTTGCGATATTTTTTTACTTATTTGTAACCAGCTTGACCGCCAATAGTTACAAGGTCGACGTCATGCAGGGGAGAAAGCGCCATTTTTCGGCTTTCGAGGCGTTTTGCGGCAGGCTTCCCGTCCGCAATAGTTACAATTTAGCGTCGTTTCTTTGTCATTTTTTGTTTCCGTCCTGCGTGATGAGATCCTTCGCTTACGCGCAGGATGACAGAGAACCGCCGCTACTGAAAACTGAAAATTGAAAACTATTCCTCTGAAAAACGAAGTTTTTCAGAGGAATAAGGAGCTGTGCAGAAATAAATTGTGCAAAGATGGCTTAGGATTTTTCGCCTGTAGCAAGGCGTCAAAGCGCAGGAATACTTTGTGTATTGCAAGCTTTGACAACAGTAGCCGTGGAACTCCGGGTCGGGCTTGCGGAAGGCGCCGGACTCGTTGAGGCGGCAGAACTTGCTGCGGCCCTCGGGCGTGTCCAGCAGGTCGCCGGGGCCGGTGTA
The DNA here is from genome assembly GCA_905233595.1 of uncultured Oscillospiraceae bacterium. Lineage (GTDB taxonomy): Bacteria > Bacillota > Clostridia > Oscillospirales > Oscillospiraceae > Limivicinus. The sequence goes on from CAJOFI010000178.1 coordinate 1,711, forward strand.
GTACAGCTCGTCCCGCGCGGCCTTCTTCTTAAATTCTTCCCACTCCTCCTCGGGCACGTTGTTCACGTCGTTCGGCTGGTACACGAAGCGCTCCCCTCTCAGTCCGAGGCGGAGGCGGCCGCCGCCGCCTGCTGGGCGTTGACGCAGTCGATCGCGAGCACGACCGCGAGCGCGCAGAGCGTGTCCTCATCCCGGTCGATATCGAGCTCGTAGCTGTCGCCCCAGCTCATCCAGGCCTTGCGGATCGTGACGATCACGCGATCCCCGTCGAGGACGCGGTAATCGTGCTCCCAGAAGTTGCCCTCCACGCGCCAGTTGAGGCCGTTGATGGAGTAGCGCGGCTTGATGCCGAACTCCTTGACGATCTCGGCGACCTGCTTGCCGTTGACGTAGACGAAGAAGCGCGGCTTGAACGTCCAGACCTTCTGCTCGATATAGATACACTCGCGCTCGAGATTGTCGTAGACGTGCAGCTTCTTGCCAAGGCTCCAGACCTGACCCTTGACCTTGTAGAGCTCTTCCTCGTATTCGTTTTTTACGCTGAACTGATCTCCCCAGGAGAAGACCTTCTGCTTCATCATCAACTTGGGCATTGCGCAGTTCTCCTTTCTGCTATCTGAGTTTTATTTCAGCTCGCGGTAGAGCGCGAGGTACTGATCGGCGGAGGCGTTCCAGGACACGTCCTTTTGCATATCGCGCACGACCATCTCGTCCCAGCGCTCCCGCCCGTCAAAGTAGAGCGCCTTGGCGCTGTTGATCGCGCCGAGCAGGAGCGCGCTCTCGTACTCGACAAAGGTGAAGCCGTTGCCGCTGTTGTCCTCGGCGTTATAGTTCGCGACGGTGTCCTTGAGGCCGCCGGTCTCGCGCACGATGGGCACGGTGCCGTAGCGCATCGCGATGAGCTGGGTCAGGCCGCAGGGCTCGAACAGAGAGGGCACGAGGAAGGCGTCGCAGCCGGCGTAGATGCTGTGCGCCAGCCCCTCGTCATAGAGGATGTTTGCGCTCACGCTGTCGCTAAACTTCGCCTCGAGCGCGCGGAAGGCGTCCTCGTACACCTGGTCGCCGGTGCCGAGCACGACGATCTGGGTCTTGCCGTCCATGAGATCGGGGAGGATGGCGTTGACAAGGTCAAGCCCCTTCTGGTCGGTCAGACGGGAGACGAGGCCGACGACGAACTTGCTCTCGTCCACCGCGAGGCCCAGCGCCTCCTGCAGCGCCTTCTTGTCCTCCTTCTTGCGCTCGACGACGTTCGCGGCGTCATAGCGCTGTCCCACTGCTCGACGTCGATGCCGTTGACGATGCCGCGCAGCTTGCCCGCGTGGTAGCGCATGTGCGCGTCCAGATTCTCGCCGTAGAAGCCGGTCTGGATCTCCTTGGCATAGGTCTCGGACACGGTGGTGATGAGGTCCGCGTACGCAAGGCCGCCCTTGAGCATGTTCGCGTCGTCATAGCCCTGCTTGAGCGCGCCGATGTTGAACACGAAGCCGGGAAGACCCGTCCAGTATTTGACGGTGGGAATGTTGTAAATCCCCTGGAAGCGGAGGTTGTGGATGGTGAGCATGCTCTTGGCGGCGGCTACGGGCGTGCCGGAGAAGAGCGTGCGCAGATAAACGGGCACCAGCGCCGCCTGCCAGTCGTGGGCACGGCGAGCGTCGCCTTGGAGAAGTAGCAGAAGCGGGGAATGTCGTCGATGAGGTTGATGTAGGGCTTGCCGGCGGTGAAAAACTCCTCGTTGTCGATAAAGTCGTAGATCACGCCGTCCGCGGCGTACTCGAGCAGCCCCACGTAGAACTGCCGCCCGTCCTCGCAGAGATCCATCATGAAGCTGCCCTTGAACTCCATCTGATCCTTCCACTTCTGGGGGATGCACTTATAGTTGGGCAGCATCACGCGCACTTCCACGTTCTGCTTGACGAGCGCCCTGGGCAGGGCGTACATCACGTCGCCCAGGCCGCCGGTCTTGACGAAGGGGTAGCACTCCGAGCCGATGAAGGCGACCTTCATGGGCGCTGCCTGCTCCTCGTAGATCTCCACCTGGATATCCGGCTCCTTGACGGTCTTTTTGCGCACGGTGGTCTTGCGCGCGGGCTTCTTCGCCGCGTCGGCCTCCGCCGTCTTCTTCGCGGCGGTCTTCTTCGCCGCAGGCTTCTTCGCGGCGGGCTTCTTTTCCTCGGGCACGGCGGCCAGCTCCGCCTCGGCTTTCTTTCTCGGCATTGTTTTTCTCCTTTTCAAGTCGTTGAAGTTTTGCGTTTCCCGTTTCCGTATCTTTGTACCTATTATAAACTACCCGTAAAAAAAGTCAAGGCGCATATAATTCGGTATAGACGCTCTCGCAGAAGTAGATATAGCCCTCCTGCCGGTCGTAAAAGCGCGCGAAGGCGGGGCCGATCTGCCGGGAGGAGCGGTATAGCACCGCCGGGCTCAGGTGCCGCTCCCCCTTGAGCAGGCGCAGCGCCAGCGCCGCGTTTGCGCGCGACGGGCGCAGGTCGGCAAACTCCGGCTCCAGCGCGCAGGGGTACTGCCGGTACTGCTCCACCACCTCGCGCAGCGTATCGGGAAACTCCGGGGACGCGACCCGGTTGAGCGCAAGCTCCCCCACGCAGAGACGGTAATCATCCGAATAGCGCCGATCCCCCGCCTCGACCTCAATCAGACGGGCGAGGAGCAGCAGCTCGTCATAGTCCACGCTCGGCTCCTGCATGAGCCCCCGGCGCACGAGGGCGTTCCGCTCCCCGGCGGCGGCGCGCCCGCGCTCCGTCTCGCCCGAGGCCGCGGCGTCGAGCAGCAGCGCGTCATAGTCCGGCCTCGTCTTCACCACCGTGCAGGTGCTCAGACCCAGCAAAATCAGAAGCATCAGAAGCGCGATCCACAGCCTCTTTTTCAGGCGTTTCGCCGCCTTCGCGGAAAAGCGGCGTCTTCGTTTTTTCATAAAAATCACCCCTCTGCGTCCATTGTAGACGCTGAGGGGTGCGGTTTTTGTCGGACTGTGCAGGGAAAGACGCGAAAATGAAACTTTTCGCAATCGCCGTGAAACGACGCTGTAACTCTTTATTCTGCCGTCGGCTCGATCCCCGCCGCGGCCTTGACGCCGTTTAGGAAGCGGTAGGGAACGAAAAGCCCGCCCGTGCCGTCGCCGAGGGCGATGTGGGGCTTGACACTGCCGTGAAAATCGCTGCCGCCGGTGGGCACGAGGGAGTATTCCTTCGCAAGCGCCAGCAGGTACTGCATCTGCTCCTCCGTGTAGCCGGAGTAGCGGCACTCCATGCCGAGCAGACCGTTTTTGACGCAGAGCTCGAGCAGGCCGCGAAGCTGCCCGTCGTCGAGCTTATACTGGAAGGGGTGCGCCAGCACAGGCACGCCCCCCGCCTCGCGGATGAGGCGGATCGAGCGCTCGATGGGCAGAAAGCTCCGCGCCGCGTAGTATTTCTGCCCTCGGTTTACATAACGCGAAAAGGCGTCCTGCACGCTCTCGGCGTAGCCCAGCTCCACCAGCAGCTCGGCAAAGTGCGGTCTGCCGATCACCGCGCCGAAGCGCTCGCGCATCGCGTCATAGTCCACGGGGATGCCGTCGTCCCGCATGAGCTTTGCGATCTTGCGGTTGCGCTTGTCGCGATCGTGCACCAGCCAGTCGGTCACCTCATTCAGCACCGGCGAGGCGGTGTCGAGATAGTAGCCGAGGATGTGCACCGGCCCTAAGTAGCGGGTGCTGATTTCGATGCCGGGGACGACCTCGAGCCCCAGCTCCTTCCCGGCCTCGGCCGCCTCGGCGTAGCCCGCGACGGTGTCGTGGTCGGTGATGGCGATGGCGGAGAGGCCGATCTCCTTTGCCAGCCTCACGACCTCCGCCGGACGGCAGGTGCCGTCTGAGGCTGTGGTATGAACGTGCAGATCAATTCGCTTCATGGGTTTTCCTCCTGGTTCAGGGCCGAAGCGGATCAGTCCTCACTCTCCCCCGCCGCCTCGAAATACTCCGATTCGGAGGCAAAGAGCTGGTATCTGCCGTTCATCAGTCCGTAATATCCGCTTGCTGTGAAATAACCGCGCATCGCCGATCACTCCTTTTGTTTCTCATGGTCTCAGTATAAACCATGAGCTGTCCCATAGAACGGACTTTCAAAAGAAGAGACGACTTTTTTGATTTAGGAACTGTGCAGAAATAAATTGTGCAAAGATGGCGTAGGATTTTTCGCCTGTAGCGAGGCGGAAAATCGCAGGAATACTTTGTGTATTTCAAGAT
>CAJOFI010000179.1:0-2681 GCA_905233595.1 uncultured Oscillospiraceae bacterium
TCTACGGCGGCATCTCCACCTTTATCTTCGGCGCGCTGACCGGCGGGCTCTTCGGCAACGCCCCCGAGGTGATCGCGGGCATGTTCGGGTCCGACTGGAAGGGGCTCCCGGCACTCTTCAGCCCCGTGAGAGACAGTACCCTCGTGCTCTACGGCGCGATGGGGCTGGGGCTTATCCATCTGAACGCCGGTATGGTGGTATCCTTCTTTGAGAAGAAAAAGAACGGCAATCTTTTGGACGGCGTGTTCGAGGAGGGCTCGCTCTGGATCATCCTCTTCGGCGGCATCCTGCTCGCGCTGGATATGCTGGCCATCGTCCCCTCGCGCACGATGCACAACCTGGGGCTTGCGATTTTGATCGTGGGTTCCGCGATGCTGCTCTTCGGCGCGGGGCGGCACGAGAAGGGCATCGGCAAGCTGACCGCCGCCTTCGGCTGCATCTACAACACGCTCACCGGCTGGTTCGGCGACATTCTCAGCTATTCGCGTATCATGGCGCTGATGCTTGCGGGCGGCGTCGTGGCGCAGGTGTTCAACACCATCGCCGCCATGCCCTCGGCAAACGGCGTGACGCCGCTGTCGGGGCTGGTGTTCATCCTCATCTTCCTGATCGGCCACGCGCTGAACTTCGGCTTGAACCTGCTGGGCTGCTTCGTGCACGACCTTCGTCTGCAGTGCCTGGAGTTCTTCGGCAAGTTCTATCAGGACGGCGGCAAGCCCTTTGCCCCGCTGAGCATCCGCAGCAAATACATCAATCCCGAAGAACCATAAACCAATATATTATTATAGGAGGAAATCACAATGAATTTTCTTGAAACCTTCGGCGGTTACGCACTCGGTCTGCTGGGCGCAGGCCTCGCGGCATTCATGGCGGGCATCGGTTCCGCCAAGGGCACCGGCATCGCCGGTGAGGCGGGCGCGGGTCTCGTGTCCGAGGATCCCGGCAAGTTCGGTAAGGCCATGATCCTGCAGGTCATCCCCGGCACCCAGGGTCTGTACGGCTTCGTCATCTGGTTCCTCGCTTACAGCAAGCTCGCCGCCGTCGGCGCCGCGGGCGTGAGCGTGGCGCAGGGTCTGCAGGTGCTGGCCGCCTGCCTGCCCATCGCCTTCGGCGGTCTGCTCTCCGGCATTGCCCAGGGCAAGGTCGCTGCCGCCTCCGTCAACATCCTCGCCAAGAAGCCCGACGACTGGTCCAAGGGCATGATCCTCTGCATCACCGTCGAGTTCTACGCCATCCTCTCCCTGCTGGCCTCCTTCATGATGCTCTCCGCCGTCACCCTCGGCTGAACTCAGATAGGAGCGGCTATGAAAGGCACTGAAAAAATACTCGCCCATATCGCCTCTGACGCAAAGGCGGAGGCGGAGGCCATTCTCGCCGAGGCGGAGCAGCAGTGCGGCGAGATCAAGGCCGGCTATGACAAGCAGGCGGCGCTGCGCTATTCCGACCGCATCCGCGCCGGTGTGAAGGCCTGCCAGGACGAGGTGGACAGCCGCGTGCGCATCGACCAGATGGAATCGCGCAAGGCCATCCTCGCCGTCAAGCAGGAGATGGTCGCAAAGTCCTTTGACGAGGCGCTCAAGGCGCTCACGAACCTGCCGGAGAAGGACTACGTCGCCTTCCTCGCGCGTCTCGCGGCGAAGGCCACGGTCAGCCATGACGAGCAGATCATCTTAAACGCGAGGGATCACGCCGCCGTCGGACAGCAGCTCGTGAAGGCCGCCAACGCCCTCATCCCCGGCGGGAAGCTCAGCCTCGCGGACGAGACGCGCGACTTTGCCGGCGGGCTCATCCTGCGGCGCGGCAACGTGGAGGCCAACTGCACCGCAGAGCTCCTGGTGGAGCTTGAGCGGGGAGAACTGTCTGCCGAAGTCGCAGGCCTCCTCTTTGCATAAGCCCTCAAGTGAAGGAGGGAAACGAATTTTGGCAACGAAGAAAGAAGCCTATCTCTTCCTCTCCGCGATGCTGCGGGCGAGAGAAGCGAGAATGCTTACGCGCGAAAAGGCCGAGCGCATGCTCGATGCGCCCTCGTTTGAGGACTGCGCCAAGCTGCTGACCGACTGCGGCTATGAGGACTTCTCCGGGATGAAGGCGCCCGCGCTCGAGGCAAAGCTTGCCGAGCGCCGGGTCAGCGTCTTCAACGAACTGGAGGCGATGTGCCCCGACAAGTCGCTGGTGGCCTTTTTCCGCGTCAAATACGATTACCACAACGCCAAGGTGCTGCTCAAGGCGCAGGCGCAGGGGCTCGACGAGAGCGCCCTTATGACCGCCTGCGGGCGCGTTGCGCCGGAGAAGCTGCAAAGCGCCCTGCGCGAGGATCACTGGCAGGACGTCCCCAGAGCCTTTGCCGGGGCGCTGCGCGAGGCGGGGAGCATCCTGTCCCGCACGGCCAACCCCCAGCTTGCGGATTTCGCGCTGGACAAGGCGTATTTTGCCGAGCTGAAGGCCATTGCCGACGCTTCGGGCAGCGCCTTTCTCAAGGGCTATGCCGCCATCCTCGCCGACAGCACCAACCTCCGCTCCGCCGTGCGTACGCTGCGCATGGGCAAGAACAGCGGCTATCTGCAGGAGGCGCTGGTTTGCGGCGGCAGCGTCGATGCCGCGCGTATCGCAGCCGCTTCAAGCGGGGAAACGCTCGCGGCGCTCTTCGCCTCGAGCCGCCTTGAGAAGGCGTCGGAGCTCGG
>CAJOFI010000179.1:2727-3576 GCA_905233595.1 uncultured Oscillospiraceae bacterium
GCTGGGGGCGGAGGCGGTGCAGGGCGGCGCCATGACCGGCTTTGAGCTTGCCTGCGACAATGCGGTGAACGCCTGCCTGCGCGAGGCCAAGCTCGTCGGCTATGGGGAGCAGCCTGTTATCGCCTACCTTGCCGCCGTGGAGAATGAGATCACCGCGGTGCGCATGATCCTCACGGGAAGGCTTGCGGGCGTCGCCCCGCAGGTGATCCGGGAAAGGCTGCGTGATCTGTATGCTTAAAATTGCAGTTATCGGCGCGCGCGAGACCGTCATGGGCTTCAAGGCGCTGGGGCTCGTCACCTGCCCCGCCACGAACGCCCAGGAGGCGCGGGACGCGCTGCGCCGCCTCACCCGCGAGAGCGAGGACTACGCGATTATCTACATCGAGGAAGGCCTGGCACAGCGGATCGAAGCGGAGATCGACAAATTCAAGGACAGCCCCAGCCCGGCGATCATCCTGATCCCGGGGCGCGAGGGCTCCATCGGCCTCGGCCAGTCGGCGCTCAAGGCAGCCGTCGAGCGCGCCGTCGGCACCAATATTCTGGGCGACTGACAATAGTGAAAAGAGAATCGTGAAAAGTGGACAACTGCGGTGTCCCCCTTCGGGGGACGAATTCCAATCAGTCGCGAAGCGACACAATAACTTTTCGCTTTTCACCATTTACTATTCACTGGCAGTATCCCCTCTCAGTCACTTCGTGACAGCTCCCCCGGAGGGGGAGCTTATAAGGAAAGGATTTTGTAAATGAGCGGAAGAATTACCAAAGTATCCGGTCCGCTTGTCGTGGCCGAGGGTCTGGCGGACGCCAACGTCTCCGACGTGGTGCGCGTCGGCTCCCATCGGCTGATCG
>CAJOFI010000180.1 GCA_905233595.1 uncultured Oscillospiraceae bacterium
GAAAAACCGCATTCTGCAGGAGAAGAAGTGCGCGCGCATCCGCGAGGGGGCAGCGCGCCTCGGCGTCGAATGCATCGAGACCGGGGCGGCGGACGCGAGGGTTTATCAGCCGGAGCTTGAAAACGCCTTTGACCTCGTGCTGGCGGACGTGCCCTGCTCGGGGCTCGGCGTGATCGGCAAGCGCCCGGAGATCCGCCGGAAGACGGAGGCGGAGATCGCGGCGCTTCCCGCGATCCAGGCGGCGATTTTGGAGAACGTCGCGCGCTTCATCAAACCGGGCGGCGTGCTGCTCTACTCCACCTGCACGGTGTTGAGAGCGGAGAACCGGGAGCAGATCGACGCTTTTCTGCAAAAGAACGCGCGCTTTGCGGCCGAGGACTTCCGCCTCGGCGGCATTGAGAGCGAGGGCGGCTGTTACAGCTTCTGGCCGCAGCGCGACGGGACAGACGGCTTCTTCGTCTGCAAGCTGAGAAAGAAAAACTGAGATGGAAAATGACATCGTGTCCATGACCCTCCCCGAGCTGGAGGCGGATTTCGCCGCCCTGGGGGAGCCGAAATACCGCGCAAAGCAGGTCTTTGAATGGCTGGGGCGCGGCGTGCGCGACTTCGAGGAGATGAGCAATCTCCCGAAGGCGCTGCGCGAAAAGCTGCGGGGGCGCTATCACCTCTACGCGCCGAAGGTGCTGAGCAAGCAAGTCTCCGCGATCGACGGGACGATCAAATACCTCTGGGAGCTCTATGACGGCAACGCCGTGGAGACCGTGGTCATGAGCTATCAGCACGGCAACACCGTCTGCGTCTCCTGCCAGGTGGGCTGTCGGCAGGGCTGCGCCTTCTGCGCCTCAACCATCGGCGGGCTGGTACGCTCGCTGAACGCCTCGGAGATCCTCGACGAGGTGCTCTTCTCCCAGCTCGATTCGGGGAAGAAGATCTCCAACATCGTGCTCATGGGCATCGGCGAGCCGCTCGACAACTTCGAGCAGGTCATGCGCTTTCTCGAGCTTGTGAACGATGAAAAGGGCATGAACATCGGCATGCGGCACATCTCCCTGTCCACCTGCGGGCTCATCGAGCGCTTTGACGAGCTGGCCGCGCGCGATTTGCAGCTCACGCTCTCCGTCTCCCTCCACGCGCCGGACGACGAGACGCGCTCCAGACTCATGCCCGCCAACCGCGGGCGCGGCGTGGAGAAGCTGATGGAGGCTTGCAAGCGCTACTATGAGCGCACGGGGCGGCGCATCTCCTTTGAATACGCGATGATCGACGGCGTGAACGATACGGAGTACCACGCGCGCCTGCTCGCAAAGCGGGCGAAGGGCGTCGGCGCGCACGTGAATCTGATCCCGCTCAACCACGTGGAGGAGCGCGAATTCAAGCCCTCGACCTCCGGGCACATGAGGGCCTTCATCAAGCTCCTCGAGGACGAAAACGTCAACGTCACGGTGCGCCGCCGACTGGGCAGCGACGTGGACGCAAGCTGCGGCCAGCTTCGCCGCAAGATGCAGAATAAGAAACTCTGAACCCAAGGAAGGGTGGTGTCCCCATGAAAAGCTTCGGTCTGACCGACAAGGGCATGGTGCGCAAGGATAACCAGGACAGCTTCATTATCGAAAAGGTCAAGACGAGGGACTGCCTGATCGTCGCGCTCTGCGACGGGATGGGCGGGGCGAAGGCGGGCGGCCTTGCCAGCCAGATCGCGAACCGCGCCTTCGTCTCCTGCGTGTACGCCTGGCTCAACACGCGCAACAACCGCCCCGTGGACTATGAGCAGATGCTCAAAAACGCCTGCCGCGAGGCAAACGGCGTGGCCTACGAATACTCGCAGTTCAGCGAGGAATTCAACGGCATGGGCACGACCATCGTCGGCGGTGTGATAAAGTCCAACGGTGTCGGGCATATTATCAACGTGGGGGACAGCCGCGCCTATCTCATCTCCCGCCGCAACGACACCATCAGCCAGATCACCCGCGACCACTCGCTGGTGGAGGATCTGCTGGAGCATGGCGTCATCACGCCCGAGCAGGTCAAGACGCACCCCCAACGCAACGTCATTACCCGCGCGGTTGGCACCGACTCCCAGGTGGAGGCGGACTATTTCGGCTTTGAGCTGGACATCGGGGACATCCTGCTGCTCTGCTCAGACGGGCTTTCCAATACGCTGACCGATGAGGAGATGCTCGAGCAGGCCAAGCTCCACCGCGAGCCGGAGGATCTCTGCCGCACGCTGATGGACATGGCGCTCGCGCGCGGCGCGCGGGACAACGTGACCGTGGTCGCGGTCAAGTGAAAAGCAGCTCTCTCAACAGGAGAAGGTATGAATACTGAAAACTATATCGGCCGCATTCTCGACGGCCGTTATGAGATACAGGGGATCATCGGCGAGGGCGGCATGGCCGTGGTGTACAAGGCCGTGGATCACCGCTTAAACCGCCAGGTCGCCGTCAAGATCATGCGCCAGGAGATGGCAGCGGACGAGGAGTTCCGCCGCCGCTTTTTGCAGGAGGCGCATGCCGTCGCCATGCTCTCCAACCACAACATCGTCGCCATCTACGATGTCAGCCGCTCCAGCTCCATGGAGTACATAGTCATGGAGCTTGTGGAGGGCATCACGCTCAAGCAGTATATGGAGCGGCGCGGCGCGCTGGGCTGGCAGGAGACGCTGCATTTCTCCCGATGAGCGCGGCATCGTCCACCGGGACATCAAGCCCAATAACATCATGCTCCTCAAGGACGGCACCATCAAGGTGGCCGACTTCGGCATCGCGGCGCTCGAAAACGAGGCGGTGGAGAGTAACGGCCAGGCTGTCGGCTCCATCCACTACATCGCCCCGGAGCAGGCGCGCGGCGAGAGCCCGGACGCGCGCAGCGACCTCTACTCCCTCGGCGTCGTGATGTACGAGATGCTGACCGGGGAGAAGCCCTACACCGGCGATACCCTGGGCGAGATCGCCATCAAGCACATGAACGCCAAGCCCGTCCTGCCGCATGTGAAGGTGGCGGAGGTTCCGGCGGAGCTGGAGCGCATCACGATGAAAGCGATGAACGCCGATATCGACGCGCGCTACCAGACGGCGGAGGAGCTGCTGGACGATCTCGAGGGCTTCATCCAGACGCAGATGCAGCCCAAGGAGGAGGAAAAGCTGGAGCATCCCGCCGTGGTGCCCATCCGCTCGGTGAGCGAGATGAGCCGCGAGAGCTTTCAGCGCCGCCGCAGCCGCTCGAGCCGCGTCAGCTTTATGACCGGCACCTTCGGCGTGCTGCTGAGCGCGGTGTTCCTCTTCGCCTTCCTCTGGAACTTCTGGCTCAAGGACATCTTCTCCCCGGCCGAGCGCATCGAGCTGCCGAACTTCGTGGGCAGCAGCTACGAATCGCTGATGGCAAACCCCAACGTGGGCGGGCTCTACCGCTTTGAGGTCATCTTCATCGTCAATACCGACACCGAACCCGGCGTCGTCCTTTCCCAGGAGCCGGAGGCGGGGCGCAGCATCATGGTCACGCCCGAGGGCATCGACGTGACGCTGATCGTCTCCACGGGGGACACGCTCTCCTCGGTGCCGGACGTGATCAACACCGATTACCGCACGGCGAGCGCCCTGCTGCGCCAGTCGGGCTTCTACGTGGAGATCGAGAACGCCGTATCCGATATCTACACGCGAAACTACGTCATGAAGACCTATCCCGACGTGGGGCAGCCGCTGGCCACCGGCTCCACGGTCTATCTCACCGTGAGCAGCGGGCCGCAGATTATCAACGTGA
>CAJOFI010000181.1 GCA_905233595.1 uncultured Oscillospiraceae bacterium
AAAATCGCAGGAATACTTTGTGTATTTCAAGATTTGACAACGAAGCTACAGGTGAAAAAGGCAAGTCAGATTGCACAAGTTATTTCGGAACTGTTCCTTAGGGAAACGCTGATTAATCCAGCTTCGGCGTCTACCGGCAAATTTCCGCCGGCTCTGCGTTGCAAAAGTTTGAAATACACAAAGTATTCCCGCACTTTTGCGCCTTGATCCGACGAAAATTTGCTCGGCATCCGCTCTCACCGGATTTAATCAGCGCTTCCTTAGCCATCGAAAAAGTTCCGGGATGATCTCAAAACGCAAAACTGAGAAGCTGGAAATATTTTTCCCATCTTGTCGAAAAGCTTCTGTTCGTGTACAATGGGAGCATGGAAAAGACAAGGACGAAAAAATCCCTCCTGCGTCTCGCGCCGGGGCGGCATATCCTCCTGCTTGTGAGCGGGGCGCTGATCCTTCTGCACCTGCTCACGCGGCGCAGCTACGCGCTCAACCGCTGGCTCTCGGGGCATTTCGTGCGCCCGGCGCACCGCGCGCTGAGCCGCCTCACCGCGCTCGTGCCCTTTTCGGTGGCGGAGGCGCTGATCGGCCTCGCGGCGCTGGGGCTTGTGGTTTACAGTATCATTTCCGCGATCCGCTTGATACGGCGGACGGAGAAGGGCAAGCAAGTTTACATAATTATTATCACGCTTGCAAGCGCCGCGCTTGCGGTCTACGCGGGCTTCTGCCTGCTGTGGGGCGTCTTTTACTATGGGGACGATTTCGCGGCGCAGAGCGGGCTGAAGAGTGAGCCGGTGTCGGTGCGGGAGCTTGAGCGCGTGACGGCCTACTTCGCCGGGCTCTGCAACGACTACGCGCAAAAGGTGCCGCGCGATGAAGCGGGCTGCTGCGCCACCGACCGCGCATCGGTACTGGAAAAGTCCCCGACGCTGTACGCGCAGACGGCGCAGCGCTACCCCTGCCTCGCCGCGCCCCCAGTGCGGGCGAAGGGCGTGTTCTTTTCCCGCGTGATGAGCTACACGGATTTTACGGGCTTTTTCTTCCCCTTCACGGCGGAGGCCAACGTGAATATGGACTTTCCGCCCGCGCTCTTCGCCTCCACGGTGGCGCATGAGCTGGCGCACCAGCGCGGCGTCGCCAAGGAGCAGGAGGCCAACTTCTGCGCGGTGCTGGCAAGCCTCGAGAGCGGTGACCCTGACTACTGCTACTCGGCCGCGCTCCTGGCCTACACCCACCTCGGAAACGCCCTGCACAGCGCGGATTACGAGGCATGGCTCGCCGTTTACGACACGCTCTCCGAGCCGGTGCTGCGCGATTTCGCCCAGAGCCGCGCCTACTGGCAGCAGTTCGAGACCCCGGTGCAGAGCGTGTCCAACACGGTGTACGAGGGTTTCCTGCACAGCTATGACCAGAACCTCGGCCTCAAGAGCTACGGCGCCTGCGTCGATCTTCTGGTGAATTATTATTACGATGCCGCAAGGGGCTGAGAAAAACTCTGTTTTTTCTCAGCCCCAGTTTGTGCGCCGTGAGATCATTCCGGAACGATTTGAAGCCGAACAAAGACAGAAAATCTTGATAGAGGCTGCATTTTTTGCAGATAGATCAATAAGGTGATTTTTCACATCCCCTTTTATTTGCATTTTTATAAGCTTTGCTATATAATGATTCAAAACGATTGCGGAGGCGGCGCATGGACGATTTTACGCATTTTAACGAGCAGGGGCGCGCGAAGATGGTAGACGTGGGGGAGAAGCCCGTCACCCGGCGCACGGCCCTCGCGCGCGGCAGCGTGCTTGTAAACGCGCAGACCTTCGCCCTCATCCGCTCCGGCGGCATGAAAAAAGGCGACGTACTCAGCGTTGCGCAGCTTGCGGGCATCATGGGCGCAAAGCGCACGCCCGAGCTCATCCCCATGTGCCACCCGATTTTGATCGAGGGCGTGAACCTGCGCCTCGCACTGGATGAAGCGCGCCTCGCGGTGGATATTGAAGCCGAAGTGCGCTGTGACGGGCGCACGGGCGTGGAGATGGAGGCGCTCACGGCGGTGAGCGTCGCGGCGCTCACGGTCTACGATATGTGCAAGGCCGTGCAGAAGGATATGACGATCACGGACGTCCGCCTCGTGGAGAAGACCGGCGGCGTCCACGGCGATTTTCGGAGGGAGAACGAATGACAGGAACGATTCTCGCTGTCTGTGTCAGCGAGAAAAAAGGGGAGCAGAAGCACCCGGTAGACGCGATCACGCTCGAAGTGCGCGTCGGCATCCCGGGCGACGCCCACGCCGGGGACTGGCACAGGATGCTCAGCCTTCTGAGCGCTGAGAGTGTGCGCAAGCTGCAAGAGAAGGTGAATATCCCGCTGACCCCCGGCGCCTTTGCCGAGAACGTGCTGGTGGACGGGATGGAGGTGCACACCCTGCCCGTGGGAACGAAGCTTCGCGTGGGCACGGCGCTCTGCGAGGTGACGCAGATCGGCAAGGAGTGCCACGCCGACTGCGCGATCCGCCGACAGACGGGGGACTGCGTCATGCCCCGCGAGGGCATTTTCGCCCGCGTGCTCGAGTCGGGGACGGCCAAAGCTGGGGACGCGGTGGAGGTGCTCGCGTGAACAAGGAAGAGATCACCGCCCTGCTCGAACGGGTGAAGGACGGCTCCCTCCCCGTGGAGGAGGCC
>CAJOFI010000182.1 GCA_905233595.1 uncultured Oscillospiraceae bacterium
AGCGGGGCGGAGAGCAGACGCCAGAGCATGCCCGAGACGCTGCCCGAGCGCCTTGAGGCCGGGACGCAGAACGTCTGCGGCATCGCGGGGCTTCTGGAGGGCATCCGCTGGGTCTCGCAGCGGGGCACGGAGAGCATCCTCGCCCATGAGCAAAAGCTTCTGCGCACGGCGGTCGGGCGCCTGGAAGGGAGCGGCCTTGAGCTCTTCACCGGCGCGGAGGGGACGCAGAGCGGCGTATTGAGCCTGCGCGCCCCGGGGCTTGACTGCGAGGAGCTGGCGGGGCTGCTGGCGCAAAGGGGCGTCTGCGTGCGCGCGGGGCTTCACTGCGCCCCTTACGCCCACGAGAGCGCCGGAACGCTCGAGACCGGCACCCTGCGCCTGAGCTTCTCGCCCTTCGTAACAGAGGCGGAGGTACTGCGCGCCTGCGAGATTCTTTTGCGCGAAGCGGACGCGCGCGTCGAAGACCCATAAAAATGTTGCCGCTTTCACGATTGACATTGCGCCCTTCCTTGGGTATAATTGTGTAATCAAAAGTATGTCTGGAAGTATGCACAAAAGCGAAACGGGGAAGAGAGCATGGAAGTCATTCAGAGCGCGCTCAGCAGAGGGCTGAATATCATGGCGGCGATGGGGATCGCGGATATTCTCGATATTCTGATCGTCGCTTACATCATCTACCGGATCATCGGCTTCATCCGGAGAACCAACTCCTATAACCTTGCCAAGGGGATCATCGTGCTGCTCGTGGCGCTGCTGCTGAGCTATCTGTTCAATCTGCGCATGATCTACTTTCTGATCTCCCATGCGGTAGAGATCGGCCTGCTCGCGCTGGTGGTGCTCTTTCAGCCGGAGCTGCGCCGCCTGCTCGAGCGCATGGGCAGAAGCTTCTCCGCCACGCGGACAAGCTCCACCCCCGAGATGGAGACCGCGATCGCCGAGACGGTGCAGGCCTGCGTGGAGATGTCGGCCTCGCGCACGGGCGCGCTCATCATCTTCCAGCGCAGCGTGAGCCTGACGAGCATCATGGCCACCGGCACCGTTGTGAACGCGGACGTCTCGGCGGAGCTTTTGAAGAACATGTTTTTCAACAAGGCGCCGCTGCATGACGGCGCGGCCATCATCCGGGACGCGCGCCTCGCGGCGGCGGGCTGTGTGCTGCCGCTCACGGCGCAGAACAATCTGAGCAAGGAGCTCGGCATGCGCCACCGCGCGGGCATCGGCCTGTCCGAGCAGTCGGACGCGCTGGTCATCATCGTCTCCGAGGAGTCGGGCGCGATCTCGGTTGCGCTGGACGGGGCGCTCAAGCGGCACCTCAACGGCAAGAAGCTCGACGAGATCCTGCATAAGGAGCTTATCGTGCAGGAGGACAGCAAGAGCGGCTGGCAGCGCTTTGCCGAGGGCGTGAAAGGCATTTTGAAGGGGAAGAACCATGAATAAGAAAAACCCGATCCGCCGTTTTTTCGATAACAAGGTCTTCTGGATGGTCGTGTCGCTGCTGGCCTCCCTCGCGATCTGGACCTACGTCACGAGCGCCGACAGCAGCGATTTTACCAAGACCTTCCGCAACGTGCGCCTGGAGCTGGTGGGGGAGAACACGCTGCGCAATTCCCGGAACCTCGTGGTGACCGATCTCGATCTGAGCAGCGTCACCGTGGTCATCTCCGGCCCGAGGCGCATCGTAAACCCCATGGACTCAAGCGACCTTGTCGCGCAGGTGGACGTGAGCAAGCTCACCACCGCGGCCTATACCTCCCTCAAGTATGACATCGTCTACCCCAGCGGCGTCAGTGAGCGGGAGCTGAGCGTGGGGCGCAAGACCCCGGAGTACGTAAACTTCAACGTCTCCCTGCTCACGAGCAAGGAGGTGCCGGTGCGCGGCGGCTTCGAGGGCAAGTCGGGCGACGGCTACACTGCCGAGTCCCCGGTGTTCGAGCCCTCGCTCATCACCGTGACGGGGCCCGAGGCTTACCTCAAGAACGTGGACCACGCCTGGGTCACCTTCGGCAAGGATATGGAGGTCACCAGCACCTACTCGGCCGACGTGGGCTTTACCCTCCAGGACGCGAGCGGCGAGCCCTGCTCCACCGAGTATCTGAGCTGCTCGCAGGATACCGTGCGGGCGACGCTGCCCATCAAGGCCATCAAGAACGTGCCGCTCACGGTCAACCTCATCTACGGCTCCGGCGCGAACGAGAACAACACCATCGTCACCGTCACGCCCAGCTATCTGACGCTGACCGGCGATTCGGCGGTGCTCTCCGGGATGAACCAGATCGTGCTGGCTACCGTCGATCTGACCGATTTCAGCACCACCTTCACCGATGAATACAGCATCCCGCTCGATAACACGCTCAAGAACCTGACCGGGCTCTCCACGGCGGAGGTCGCCATCGAGGTCGTGGGGCTTGAGACCAAGACCTACCACGTCAAGAACATCACCTACGTCAACGCCCCCGAGACCTCGGAGGTGGAGGTGATTGCCGAGAGCGTGGACGTGCGCATCCGGGGCACGGAGGAGCAGCTCGCGCAGATCGGCGCGGAGAATATCACGCTCGTGGCCGATCTCACGGATTACCGCGAGTCCCTCGGCTCCTACATGGTGCCGGTGCGCGTGCGGGTGGACGGGGAAGCGGACGATCTCGACGAGGACGA
>CAJOFI010000183.1 GCA_905233595.1 uncultured Oscillospiraceae bacterium
CTTTGTAGATCCAAACCTTGATGCCGATGCGGCCGTAGGTGGTGGCCGCCTCAGCAAAGCCGTACTCGATGTCGGCGCGGATGGTCTGCAGGGGGATGGTGCCCTCGTGATAGTGCTCAACGCCCGCGATCTCGCGGCCGCCGAGACGGCCCGACGCGCTGCACTTGATGCCCTTGGCGCCGGCGCGCATGGCGCGGCCCATGGCGTTCTTCATGGCGCGGCGGTGGGAAATGCGCTTCTCGATCTGCTGCGCGATGTTCTCGGCGACGAGCTGCGCGTTCATGTCAGGGCTGCGGACCTCGACGATGTTGAGCTTGACGTTCTTGCCGATGAGCTTGGCGACCTCGCCGCGGAGCTTCTCGACCTCGGAGCCGTCCTTGCCGATGACCATGCCCGGACGGGCGCAGTGCACGAACAGCGTGACGACGTCGTTGGAACGCTCGATCTCGATCTTCGGCACGCCCGCGCCGTAGAGGCGCTTCTTGACGTACTTGCGGATCTTGTTGTCCTCGACGATCAGATCGCCGACCTTTTCATCTCTGGCATACCAGCGGGAGTCCCAGTCTTTGATGACGCCGACGCGCATGCCATGGGGATTTACTTTCTGACCCATAAAACTGTTCCCTCCCTTTTATTCCTTCTCAGCGACGACGAGCGTCAGATGAGAGGTGCGCTTGTTGATGCGGTAGCCGCGGCCCTTCGAGGCGGGCCTCATTCTCTTGAGAATGGGGCCGGCGGTGGCGTACACCTCGGAGACGTACAGCTTGTCGTGATCCATGCTGAAGTTGTTCTCCGCGTTCGCCACGGCGCTCTTGAGGAGCTTGGCGAGCGGCTCGGACGCCGACTTCGGCGTGTTCAGCAGGATGGCCATGGCGGTGTCCACGTCCTGATCGCGGATCAGGTCGCAGACGATCTGCACCTTGCGCGGGGAGATGCGAATGTATCTTGCATAAGCCTTAGCTTCCATTGTTCAGCAACCTCCCTTACTTGGACTTCGCGTGACCGCGGAATGTGCGCGTGGGCGCAAACTCGCCCAGCTTGTGGCCGACCATATCCTCCTGGATATAGACGGGCACGTGCTTGCGGCCGTCGTGAACGGCGATCGTGTGGCCGACGAAGGAGGGGAAGATCGTGGAGCTGCGGCTCCAGGTCTTGAGGACCTTCTTCTCGCCGGTCTTGTTCATCTCTTCCACCCGCTTGAGGAGCTCAGGCGCAACAAACGGGCCCTTCTTAATGCTTCTGGACATGTTTCATTGCCTCCCTTACTTCTCGTTACGACGCTTGACGATGAACTTGTTCGTCGGGTTCTTCTTGCTGCGGGTCTTGTAACCCATCGCCGGCTTGCCCCACGGGGTGACCGGGCCGGGACGACCGACGGGGCTCTTGCCCTCGCCGCCGCCGTGCGGGTGGTCGACCGGGTTCATAACGGAACCGCGGACGGTGGGACGCCAGCCCATGTGACGCTTGCGGCCGGCCTTGCCGATCTCGATGTTCTCGTGGTCGATGTTGCCGACCTGACCGATGCAGGCGCGGCAGTTGGTGCGCACGATGCGGACCTCGCCGGAGGGCATACGGATCTGGGCGTCACCGTTCTCCTTCGCCATCAGCTGCGCGCTGGTGCCGGCGGAGCGGACGAGCTGCGCGCCCTTGCCGGGATGCATCTCGATGTTGTGGATGACGGTACCGACGGGGATGTTCGCGATGGGCAGGCAGTTGCCGGGCTTGATGTCGGCGGCGGTACCGCTGACGACCTTGTCGCCGGTCTTCAGGCCGACGGGCGCGAGGATGTAGCGCTTCTCGCCGTCCTCGTACTCGAGCAGCGCGATGAACGCGCTGCGGTTCGGGTCGTACTCCAGACGGAGCACGGTCGCGAACATGTCGTCCTTGTCACGCTTGAAGTCGATGACGCGGTACTTCTGCTTGTTGCCGCCGCCGTGGTGGCGGACGGTGATGCGGCCATAGCTGTTGCGGCCGGCGTGCTTCTTGAGCGGTTCGAGCAGGGAACGCTCAGGCTTGGCCTTCTTATCGACACCCTCGAAGGCGGACACGGTCATGTGACGGCGGGAGGGCGTTGTGGGCTTGTAACTCTTGATAGCCATTCTCTTTCCTCCTTACACCATGCCCTCGAAGAGCTCGATGGTCTTCGAGTCGTCCGTGAGCTGGACATAGGCTTTCTTCCAGCTGCGGGTCGTGCCGGGGCGGCCGGCGCCCATGCGCTTGGCCTTGCCGCGGACATTGAGCGTGTTGACGTCCTTGACCTTGACGCCGAACGCCGTCTCGACAGCGTTCTTGATCTCGACCTTGCCGGCGTCCTTCGCGACCTCGAAGACGTACTTCTTGTTCGCGACGTCCGCCATGGAGCGCTCGGTGATGATCGGGCGGATGATGATATCGTAGCTGTTCATGCGAGGTACTTGGCGTTGACCAGGTCATAGACGTTGATGAGCTTCGCGGGCGACGTCAGGACGCCGGGCAGGTTGCGGGCGCTCTTGACGACGTTGGCGTTGACCTCGGGCGTGATGACGACGGCCTTGCCGTCGGCCTTGACGGCCTCGAGGAACCGGCGGAAGGTCTTGGTCTTGATCTCGTCCATCTCGATCTTGTCGACGACGATGATCTCGCCGTCCGCCGCCTTGGCGGAGAGCACGGACTTGAGCGCGAGGCGCTTGACCTTCTTGTTCAGCACATAGCTGTAGGAGCGGGGCTTGGGGGCAAACACGATGCCGCCGTGGGTCCACTGCGGGGAGCGGGTGCTGCCCTGACGGGCACGGCCGGTGCCCTTCTGGCGCCAGGGCTTCTTGCCGCCGCCGGAAACTTCCGCGCGGGTCAGAGCGCTCTGCGTGCCCTGACGGCAATTCGCCAGGTGGTTCTTGACGACTTCGTGGACGACGCTCATGTTCGGCTCGATACCGAAGATGGCATCGCTGAGTTCAACTTCGCCGGTCTTGCGGCCGGTCATGCTGACAACATTGATCGTAGACATTTCTCAGGCACTCCTTTCCTTACATTCTGGCGGAAGCCTTCTGCGGGTTGCGTCCGGAGGCCTTCTGCGGGTTCTTGCTGATGTCGGCGCCCGCCTGCTTGACCTTGTGGACCTTGACAGTGGACTTCACGGTCACGAGGCCGCCCTTGGGACCGGGCACGGCGCCGCGAACGACGAGCATGTTGAGCTCGGGATCGACCTTGACGACCTCAAGGTTCTGGATGGTGACGGTCTCCACGCCGTACTGGCCGGCGCCGATCTTGCCCTTGAAGATGCGGCTGGGGTCAGTGGTGGAGCCCATGGAGCCCGCGTGACGGGCAACAGGGCCGCCGCCGTGGGTCTCGGGGCCGCGATGGGCGCCCCAGCGCTTGATGACGCCGGAGTAGCCGTGGCCCTTGCTGGTGCCGGTGACGTCGACGAAGTCGCCGGTCTTGAACATGTCCGCCTTGATGATGGCGCCGAGCTCCAGCTCGCTGCCGTTGTCGAGGTCGAACTCGCGCAGGTACTTCTTGGGGCCGACGCCCGCTTTCTTCAGGTGGCCCATCTCACCCTTGGTGAGCTTGCGCTCGGGTACGTCCTCGTATCCGAGCTGAACGGCTTCATAGCCGTCCTTTTCGGCAGTCTTCTTCTGCGTCACAACGCACGGACCGGCCTCGATAACGGTGACCGGGATCACGTGGCCGAGCTCGTCGAAGATCTGAGACATGCCGACTTTCTTGCCGATGATCGCTTTCATATGATCCTCCATAAGGTTATTGGTCGGCTTAGTTGCGCGGTAACGGCGCGCATTGCTCTGCCGACTTGACCTCCGCCTGTCTCACGCAAGTCAACAGGCGATAGGTGAGCAACAAATTAAATAGGTACGTTACAGCTTGATCTCGATCTCCACGCCGGCGGGCATCTCGAGACCCATCAGGGCTTCGACCGTCTTGGGGGTGGAATTGGTGATGTCGATCAGGCGCTTGTGCGTGCGGCGCTCGAACTGCTCGCGGCTGTCCTTGTACTTGTGGACCGCGCGCAGGATCGTGACGATCTCACGCTTGGTGGGCAGAGGGATGGGACCGGAAACGGTGGCGCCGGTGCGCTTGGCCGCCTCGACGATCTTCTCTGCGCTCTGGTCGATGACCTGATGGTCATACGCCTTGAGACGGATGCGGATCATTTCTTTTGCCATTTTGTCTGTTCCTCCAAATTTGTACGGTGTTTTCGTCCGTACGGTGAGCAACATCTCTATACGCTCAGCCGTGCGTATCATTCCTGCTCATGGAAAAACCGGCGTACACAGTACGGCCGGTCCATGGCGCGGCGATCTACGCTGCGTAACGGATGTGAAACTCAGCCGCCCGATTTTCGGACATACTCCCCGAAAGTTACCTCGGAATCCCGAGCAATCTCCCGGTTCATCGCATTGTTCGCGCTTTTGGGCATGGCACGCCCATCGCGCGGACTTGCCTATGATACTAAATCGAAACCGCCTTGTCAAGAGAAATTTTCCGTTTTTCATAAAATTTTTCTTGAAATTTTGTGAAAGTCGTCATGAAGTGGAGAAATGCCAAATATGGCACTACATCTTGTGCCGCTACGCGCCAAAAAACAGACGAACCGCGGCGGCAGACAGCAAAAACATGACAAAATCCGCACAAAGCGCCGCCGGGATGGTGTAGCGCGTCTTTGTGACGCCCGCCGAGCCGTAGTAGAGGGCGACGGTGTAGAAGGTCGTCTCGCTGGAGCCCAGCATCACCGCCGCCACGCGCCCGATATAGGAATCCACGCCATAGGTCTCCATCAGCTCGCTGCCCACCGCCAGCGCCCCGCTGCCCGAAATGGGGCGGATGAGCAGCAGCGGCGCGGTCTCCGGCGGGATGCCCAGCGCCGAGAGCAGCGGCGCGAGCAGCCGCCCAAGGAAGTCCATCGCGCCGGACGC
>CAJOFI010000184.1 GCA_905233595.1 uncultured Oscillospiraceae bacterium
GAGCTGGCTCAAAAGGTTCGAGAGCATGCCGCCGGGGATCTGATAGGTCAGGCATTGGGTGTCGGTCGTAAGGGAGATGGGGTTGAGCGTCCCGTCGGCCAGGTACTCCGCGCGCAGGGGCTTGAAGTAGTCCGCCATTTTGAGCAGGACCTTGTCGTCGAGACCGGTCTCATAGCCCATCTCACGCAGGGTGTAATTGAGCGTCTCCGTCGCGGGCTGGGAGGTGCCGCCGGAGAAGGGGGAGATCGCGGTGTCGATCACGTCGGCGCCCGCTTCAATGGCCTTGAGATAGGTCATGAAGGCAAGGCCGGTGGTGCTGTGCGTGTGCATGACGATGGGAAGATCGACCGCGTCCTTGAGCGCGGAGACGAGATCGTACGCGCTCTTCGGGGAGAGGATGCCCGCCATGTCCTTGATACACAGGGAGGAGACGCCCATCTGCTTTAGCTCCTTGGCCATCGTGACGTACTTTTCCAGCGTGTGCACCGGAGAGGTGGTGTAGGAGATCGCGCCCGAGGCCATCGCGCCGGACTTCACGGTCTCTTCCACGGCGACCTTGAGGTTGTCGATGTCGTTGAGGGCGTCGAACATACGAATGATGTCGATGCCGTTGCGCACGCTCGCGCGGACGAAGCGGCGAACCACGTCGTCACTGTAATGCTTGTAGCCCAGCAGGTTCTGCCCGCGAAGCAGCATCTGCAGCTTCGTGTTCGGCATTTTCTCGCGGATCTTGCGCAGGCGCTCCCAGGGGTCTTCCCCCAAAAAGCGCAGGCACACGTCAAATGTGGCCCCGCCCCAGCACTCCACGGAGTAGAAGCCCGCGCGGTCGATGGTCTCCAGAATCGGCGCGAACTTCTCGAAGGGGAGACGTGTGGCGATGAGGCTCTGATTCGCGTCGCGCAGCACGGTCTCGGTGAATTGAACTTTCTTCATGCGTTCCTCCTCGTTGGTGTATATAAGGAACCGTTCCGAAATAACTTGTGCAATCTGACTTGCCTTTTTCATCTGTAGCTTCGTTGTCAAATCTTGAAATACACAAAGTATTCCTGCGATTTTCCGCCTCGCTACAGGCGAAAAATCCTACGCCATCTTTGCACAATTTATATCTGTGGGGACAAGCCCCTTCTTTCTCGATTATACATAGTATCATCCTTTTGCCAAAACTGCAACTGTCGATTTGCACGGAAAAACATTTTTTTCGCGCCTGACGCGGGCGCCGTGGAAGAAAAAGCCGTGCGCGGCGCGCATCCAACGCTTGTGCTTTAGGGGAGAGAGTGCTATAATAAAGTGATTTTGATTGGGGAGACGACCATGGAGAAGTTCAAGCTGGTATCCGACTACAAGCCCACCGGCGATCAGCCGGAGGCGATCGACGAGTTGGTCTCGGGCATCGAAAACGGCCTGGACGAGCAGGTGCTGCTGGGCGTGACGGGCTCGGGCAAGACCTTTACGATGGCGAACGTCATCGCGCGCTTAAACCGCCCGACGCTGGTGCTGGCGCACAACAAGACCCTGGCCGCCCAGCTCTGCAGCGAGTTTCGGGAGTTTTTCCCGGAGAACGCGGTGGAGTATTTCGTGAGCTATTACGACTACTACCAGCCCGAGGCCTACATCCCCCACACGGACACCTTCATTGAGAAGGACGCCTCAATCAACGATGAGATCGAGCGCCTGCGCCACAGCGCGACCTCCAGCCTCTTTGAGCGGCGGGACGTGATCGTCGTGGCCTCGGTCTCCTGCATCTACGGTCTGGGCGACCCGATCGACTACGCGAACATGGTCATTTCCCTGCGCCCGGGGCAGCAGCGAAATTTTGACGAGCTTCTGAGAAAGCTCATCGACATCCGTTACGAGCGCAACGACGTGGCTTTTGAGCGCAACATGTTCCGCGTCCGGGGCGACACGGTGGAGATCTTCCCGGCCTACTCCAACGACCGGGCGATCCGCGTGGAGTTTTTCGGGGACGAGGTGGACCGCATCAGCGAGATAAACGTCGTTACCGGGATGCCGACGCGCATCCTGAACCACGCCGCCATCTACCCCGCGAGCCACTACGTCACGACGAAGGAAAAGCTTGCCGCCGCCATCGAGCGCATCCGCGCCGAGTGCGACGAGCGGGTGAAATATTTTGAGGAGAACAACAAGCTCATCGAGGCGCAGCGCATCCGCCAGCGCACGGATTACGACGTTGAGATGATGCAGGAGCTCGGCTACTGCAGCGGGATCGAGAACTATTCCCGCGTGATCTCCAACCGCGCGCCGGGCAGCCCGCCGCTCACGCTCCTGGACTATTTCCCGAAGGACTTTCTGCTCTTCGTGGACGAGAGCCACGCCACGCTCCCGCAGGTGCGCGCGATGTACCGGGGCGACCGGGCGCGCAAGGAATCGCTGGTGGAGTACGGCTTCCGCCTGCCCTCGGCCTTCGATAACCGCCCGCTGAAGTTTGACGAGTTTACCCAGCGCATCCACCAGCGCGTCTACGTCTCCGCGACGCCGGGGGAGTACGAGCGGGAGCGCGCGGGGCAGATCGTCGAGCAGATCATCCGCCCGACCGGCTTGCTCGATCCCGAAATCTTCGTCCGCCCCGTGGAGGGGCAGATCGACGATCTCATCGGGGAGATCAACGCCAAAATCGCAAAGCAGCAGCGCGTGCTCGTGACGACGCTGACCAAGAAGATGGCGGAGGATCTTTCCAATTACCTGACGAATATCGGCATCCGCTGCCGCTATATGCACCACGACATCGGCACCATCGAGCGCATGGAGATCATCCGCGATCTGCGCCTGGGCGAATTTGATGTGCTGGTGGGCATCAACCTTCTGCGCGAGGGGCTGGACATCCCCGAGGTGGGGCTTGTCGCCATTCTGGACGCGGACAAGGAGGGCTTTCTCAGAAGCGAGACGAGCCTTATTCAGACTGTCGGCCGCGCCGCGCGCAACGCCGAGGCCATGGTCGTCATGTACGCCGACACGGTGACGCCCTCGATGCGCGCCTGCATCGACGAGACCGAGCGCAGAAGGGCAAAGCAGATGGCCTACAACGAATCGCACGGCATCGTGCCGAAGACCATCGTCAAGAGCGTGCGCGATCTGATCGAAATCTCCGCCGACGCCTCCGCAGTCTCGAAGGCGAACGGCGTGCGCATGACCGACCGGGAGCGCAGGGAGCTGATCGCCCAGCTCGAGGACAAGATGCGCAAGGCGGCGAAGATGCTCGAGTACGAGATCGCCGCGCAGCTTCGTGACGAGATCATCCGTCTGCGCGGAGAGAAGTGAGGAACAGCATGAAACTGATGATATTGGACGGCAACAGCATCGTAAACCGCGCCTACTACGGCATCCGTCCGCTCAGCGCCCCCGACGGGACGCCCACCAACGCGATCTACGGCTTTCTCGCCATTTTGCAGCGCCTTCTGGATGAGCAGAAGCCCGACGCCCTCTGCGTGAGCTTCGATCTCAAGGCGCCCACCTTCCGCCACCGGGCCTATGAGGGCTACAAGGCGCAGCGCAAGGGCATGCCGGAGGAGCTCGCGGCGCAGATGCCGCTTTTGAAGGAGCTGCTTGACGACATGGGCGTGCGCCGCTACGAGCTTGCGGGCTACGAGGCGGACGATATTCT
>CAJOFI010000185.1 GCA_905233595.1 uncultured Oscillospiraceae bacterium
ACGCCCATGCGTTCAAGAAGGCCGGATAGGAATTTCTCCGTCTCCTCCGCCTGCTCGCCCTCGGGCCGCTTCCCTTTTTTTACCGGAGCCGGCTGCTCCGCAGGCATGCGCTCTTCCTTCTTCGCCGCGGTGGGCTTCTCGGCAGGCTTTTTCTGCTTGCGGGCAGATTCGGTCTTCTGTTCCTTCGGTGCAGGGGCAGGCTTTTCCTGCTTCGGTGCCGCCGGCTTCGGCGCGGGCCTTTCATCCGGCGCTTCATAGGAAACAGCCACAACCGCCGGAACAGCGCCGATACCCAAAAAACCGGTCTTTCCGCGCTCGATGATCTCTACGGAAACCTCGTCACGATCCTTGCCGAGCTCAGCAAGAGCCTTTTCCACCGCCTCATCGACGGTTTTTCCCTGTTTTTGCAGTGTTTTTGTCATAGCTTCCTCCGTTTACTCCTGCTCCTCAGACTCGGATTCCTCCTCGTCCGGCTCTTCCTCCGGAGCGTTATAGCTGTCTTCATCAGCGGCAGACTCTTCGTCTGCTTCAGTGTGCTCGTCGCCCTCTTCAATGAGAGCAATATCTTCCACAGGCTCGTCCTCCGCATGCTCCGCCGTATAAAGCTCGCTCTCCTCGGCGGCGGCTGCGGTCTTCTCCTCGGCCTCGTCGGGGTTTGTGTAGCGGTCGGGCACATACGCCCTGCCCCTGGCATACCGGCGGTTACCCACCTGAGAGGCGGGGATCTCGTCCACCTCTCCCCTCTCGGCGCGTTTTCTTGCTCTCTCGGCTCTTGCCTCGGCAGCCTTGCGCTCGGCTTCCTTCTGCGCAGCGACGGCTTTTTTGTTTTTCTTGGATGTGTTCTTGTTCTCTACCTGGATGCCCTCGGCCTTGAGACGCTCGGTCTCGAGACGCTTGGCCTCCAGCTCCGCCTCGCGGGCTTTTTCACGCTCGATGCGGTCAGCGTCCTCGATATCGAGCTGGCGGTTGAATACCTTGTTCAGGATCACGGTCTGCACGATGGCAAACAGGCTCTGGGCGATCCAGTAAATGCCCATGACGCCGGGCATGGTAAAGCAGATGTAGACAGAAAGAAGCGGCATCCACCACATCATCATCTTATTGGTTTGCTGGCTCTGCTGCGTCTGCGCCTGGGGATTTGTGGCGTTTGACGCCTTCATGGAAAGCCAGCTCAGAAGCGCGGAAACAATGGGGATCAGGAACAGGCCGATGTGGTTCCAGTCCCACACGTCCCAGTTCCAGAACGCAAACTGCGGCGTCTCGCCCAGGTTCATGCCGAGGAAGTTGTAGTACATCTCCTGCAGCCTGTCCGACAAACCGGCAAACTGAGAGAAATGCTCTGTGATGAACTGCGACTGGAAGATCTGCTCATAGACGGCGGCGTTGCGGGTAGTCGAGTAGTTCGAAAGAACGTAGCCGAGCTCCTGCAGCTTTTCGTAGATCGCGCCCCCCTCCGCCAGAAGCGCAGAATCGACGCCCATCATGGTGGTAAGAGGATAGCGGATGGCCTGATAGAGCGCGATCAGGATGGGGAACGGGATCAGGCTCCACAGGCAGCCGGACATGGGGTTTACGCCCTCTTCCTTGTAGAGCTTGTTCATCTCCTGCTGATAGCGCTGCTGATCGTTGCCGAATTTCTTTTCGAGCTCCTTCAGGCGCGGGGTCATGCGGGACATACGCATCATGCTCTTGGTGCTCTTGAGCTGGAACGGAAGCATGATTACTTTCACCACGAGCGCGAACAGGATGACCGCGACGCCGTAGTTTCCAACAAAGTTGTAGATCCACAGCATCAGCGCGCCAAAGGGCTTGGCAATGGCATTTAACATAGCAATCTCCTAAATGTTACGGTACGGGATCGTAAAAATCGTGCTCCCCGAAATGGAACGGATGACAGCGGCAGATTCGTTTGCACGCGAGCCAGCCGCCCTTTGCCGCGCCGTATCGCTCAATCGCGATCATGGCGTATTCGCTGCAGGTGGGGATAAACCGGCAGCTCGGCGGGGTGAGCGGAGAGATGTGCTTCCTGTAAAAACGCACAATAGCCAGCAGCAGCCGCTTCATTTCAGCGACGCCCCCAGCTCCTGACAGGCGGAAAGAAATTCGGATTCCAACCGCTTATAAGTGACTCCGGCTGCGCGGGTACGGGCGACCACTACCATGTCGTAACCCGGACGGACGCCGGATTCGTTCAGCCGGTAGATTTCCCGAAGCCGGCGGCGCACGAGGTTTCTCGTATGCGCCTTGCCGACCTTTGCCGTTACCGTAAAGCCGAGACGGTTCGCCTCCGAGCGGTTTTTGCGGACATAGACCACAAGACACGGCCGGACAGCGCTTGTCCCCTTCCGGTAAACGCGGCGGAAATCATTGTTTGTTTTCAGCGAGGAAGTAAACTCCACACTCCGGTGAGACTTAGTAGCTCAGTCTCATGCGGCCCTTGGCGCGGCGGGCGGACAAAACCTTGCGGCCGTTGCGGGTGGCCATGCGCTTGCGGAAGCCGTGTTCCTTCTGTGCATGGAGCTTCTTGGGCTGATAGGTGCGTTTCATTGTCTTGTTTCCTTTCTGAATTATTTACTCATCAGCGGTTACCCGCTGTAGTTGGCATATCGCAACTT
>CAJOFI010000186.1 GCA_905233595.1 uncultured Oscillospiraceae bacterium
AACGACGGCAAGCAGCTTATCTCGCTTATGAGATCGGAGCGATGGCTCCTCCTTAAGTGCCATGTAAGTGTCCCGATAATGACAGATCAGCGAAAAATCCGCAGAAAGAGAGGTAACCAGGATGTTAGATACCAAGAATTCGGAGAGCTAAGCCCTGACTGTGTGAGAAATTTTGTGAGTCACAGTCAGGGCTTAGTTCATTTTTTGCGTCTGTATTTCGTCCCGTGAGGGGCGTTTTTTTGTTGCCTTTTTTCAGGATCCGGGATATACTTGAGAAAACGACGCAAGGAGGCCGCGCTATGGCTCTGGTACTGCTCTACAACATCACGGACGAGGCCAAACGGCAGAGGATCGCCCTGTCCGCCTGGAAGCTGGGGATCCAATGCCGCCGCGTCGCGCCGGAGGACTTCGCCCAGCCCATCGGCTATCTTCTGGGGCTGGAGGGCTTCTCCCCCAGCGGGGAAGCGGCATCGCCCTTTGAGACGGAGATGCTGCTGATGCACGCTCTCTCCTCCGCGCAGTTTACGGGCTTTCTCGACGCCCTGCGCCGCAACCGCTGCACCGTCGCGCTCAAGGCCGTCGCCACCGAGCACAACGTAAGCTGGAGCTCCGCCGCCCTCTGCAAAGAGCTGCAGAAGGAACACGAGGCCATGCGCCGCGCGGGGAGATAGTTTTGAGTTATCAGTTTTGAGGAGACACGAGTGAAACCGGCATGAGCCGAGAGCTTTGTGCATTATAATAACCGCAGGAACAGGCAATGCCCATTCCTGCGGTTTTTCGTCCATATTCTCAAAACTCACGGCTCAAAACTATTTTCCGCAGCGCGGCGAGCTTGATGGCGCAGCAGAAGATTTCCATTGCCTGCTCCAGTTGTCCGATGGGCGGGAGCGAGGGGGCGAGGCGGATGTTGCTGTCCTGCGGGTCCCTGCCGTAGGGGAAGCTCGCCCCGGCCTTCGTGAGCGTGAGCCCCGCCTCGCGGCAGAGCTGCCAGGTCGCCATCGCCGTGCCGGGCAGGACGTTGACGCTGACAAAGTAGCCGCCCACGGGTTTTTCCCAAGCGGCGATGCCGAGCGGCGCGAGCTCCCGCTCGAGCATGGCGAGCACGCAGGCAAACTTCGGCGCAAGCACCTCGGCGTGGCGGCGCATGAGCGTGAGCACGCCCTCCTTATCCTTGAGATAGCGTACATGGCGAAGCTGGTTCACCTTATCGTAGGAGATGATCTGCACGTTGAGCTCCGCGAGCATGCGGCGCAGATTCGCCTCGCTGCAGGCAAAGCAGGAGACGCCCGCGCCCGGGAAGGTGATCTTGGAGGTGGAGGCGAATTCAAAGACCATGTCCTCGTTTCCGACCTTCGCGCACTCCGAGAGGATGGAGGGGAAGGGCTGATAGCTTACGGCGAACTCGTGCACGCAGTAGGCGTTATCCCACAGCAGCAGGAAATCCTCCGCTGCGGGCTTCATGGAGGCGATGCGGCGCACGGTCTTAGCGCTGTAAATGACGCCATCGGGATTGGAAAACTTCGGCACGCACCACATCCCCTTGACCGCAGGGTCCTGAATGAGCGCTTCGACCATATCCATATCCGGCCCCTCCGGGGTCATCGGCACGGTGACAAGCTCAAAGCCGAAGCTCTCGGTGATTTTGAAATGCCGGTCATAGCCGGGCGCGGGGCAGAGCCAGCGCACGCGCTCAGAACACCACGGCTTGCCGCGCAGGCCGTGGACGTAGGCGGCGTTGATGACCTGGTACATGAGCAGCAGGGACGCGTTGCCGCCGACAAACACGTTCTCGGTCTTCACGCCGAGCAGCTCCGCAAAGAGCTTCCGGCAGGCGGGCAGCCCCTCGAGATTGCCGTAATTGCGCACGTCGATCCCGTCGCAGACGTAATCGCTCTCGGAATTGAGCACGTCCATCATCGGCCGCACGAGATCGAGCTGTTCCGTTCCCGGCTTGCCGCGCGCGATGTTGAGGTTCAGCCCCCTCGCCTTGAGCGCTTCATATTCCTTCTCGACGCGCCCAAGCTCCTCCAGCAGCTCTTCCCTCGTTCTCTCTGCATAAGCTTTCATGCATTTCACCCTTTCTCGCCCAATTATTCATAATATCCATATTTTTTCAGTCATTATAGCATAGTCCCACTCGTTGTTCAAGATAGAAAATTCCCGGAAAAAGCCTATGCTTTTCCCGGGATCATTATGACATTTGCTGATACGCCGCTGTGTAAAACCGAAAAATCATTCGTACTCCCAGACGGGCTTTGACTCCAGCGTATCCAGCTCGAGGTTAACGGGCATATAGCCGCCCCCGCCCTCGTACTGGAAATGCCACCATTCGGTGCTCAGCAGCGTGAAGCCGCAGGCGAGCATGGTGTTGGTCATGTACTCCATGTTCTCGCGCACCTCGTCCGACCACTGGCTGCTGTTGAAGCGGGCGGCGTCGTTGGAGAAGGTGTGCATGGGCGTGGGCATCACAAGCTCCTTGCCGGTTTTGAGGTCGATGAGGCTCATGTCGATGGCGCGCCCCAGCTGGTGCCAGGAGTTGCCGTTGTATGGGTTGGCGATGAACCAGCCGTTCTGCACCGCGTCGTAGATCGCCACCAGCACATCCGGGA
>CAJOFI010000187.1 GCA_905233595.1 uncultured Oscillospiraceae bacterium
GCCGCTGGGCTTGTCCGCCGCCATGCGCTCCGCCGGGACGATATGCTGCACCGCCGGCGCCTTGCTCTGCCGGGGGGCGCGGCGCTGCTCCTGCTGCGGGGCAGGCGCGTCCTCCGCCCGCTTGAGAGAGAGGTTGATCTTCCCGTCGTCGCTGACGTTCAGCACGCGCACCTTCACCGTCTGCCCTACCTGCACGTGCTCGTGCACATCGTTGACGAAGGTGTTCGCCACCTCAGAAATGTGCACCAGACCGCTTTTCCCGCCGGGCAGGGCTACAAACGCGCCGAACTTCGCGATCCCCGTTACCCGTCCTTCCACAATGCTTCCAATTTCCAATCCCATAGCGTTTCCTCTCTGTCTGTTTCATCCGTGGCTTCCGCGAAAAGGAAGACCTTCTCCCCCGGCGCGAGCATACCCAATCGCTCCCAGGCCAGGCGCCGCAGCTCCGCCTCCTCCGGCGGCTGCTCCAGCCGCTGCGTCAGCGCAAGCTTCTGCGCTGCAAGCGCCTCCTGCCGCACCGCGAGCGACTCGGCCAGCGCCTGCGTTTTGCAGAGCAGCCGATACTCCCGCGAGAGCGAGAGCAGCGAATACAGCAGCAGCGCCAGCACCGCCGCGCGCAGGAGAATTCTGACATGGGTCACGTGCCTTCCCCTCTCTTTTTAATATAATGCATTTTATCAATTTTTGGAAGCATTTTTTTGCCGAAATTTTGCTCATATTCAATCTTTTTTTGTGCAATTCCATGATGCCCAATTCGAGAGCTTCCTCCACAGGCTGAAAAAGAGCCATTCCCAGACCAGAAAGCCCAGCAGCATGGCGAAAAGCTCCCAGAGGCCGAGGCGCGCATCCCGCGCGGCGCAGGCGAAGAGGAAGGCCGCCGCGGCGCTCAGCGCGGCGAAGAGCACGTCGAAAAGCGGCGCCGCGCGCCCCGCCCTCCGGCGCAGAGGGCGCAGCAGATCGTACAGGAGCCCCAGCCCCGCGCCGAGCGAGAGCGCCAGCATCAGCCGAAGAGCCTGTTCCACAGCGATCTCCCCTCCGTCGGCTCGTCATAGCTCAGTTCCTGCACATGCCCGTGCAGCTCGAGCATCCCGCTGTCGAGGTCGATGCGCTCGATATGCAGCTCCCGCCCGCGCACGGTCAGCTCCCCCTGCCCGGTGCGCAGGACCACCAGCCCCTCGTCGAAGCCGGATACGTCGTCCACCCCGGTGATGTTCAGCTTCTCCCGCCCCTCAAGGCTCAGGCTGTGCCAGCGCGCCGGCGCGCGCTGCGTCTCCTCATGCGTCATAGACTCACCCCCGGGGAGAGTATATGCGGGGGTAGGGTGGGTGTAGAAGTTTTCTTTTTGGGAACGACTGAAAAGTGAATCGTGAAGAATGAATCATGAATCGTTAACGACGATTATAATAAACATTCTCCACTGGCCACTAAAAAATCTCCGGGAAGCTTGCTTCCCGGAGGTTTTTTGATTCAATGCTTGTGTCCTTTGTCGGTTCCCTTGTCGCCGACGCCGAAGTGCAGCTCCTTCATGCCCTCCACCTCGTCGCAGATGCCCTTGAGGGAGCAGACCGAGCAGTCGGTCGGAAGACCCTCGAGGATGTGCGCCAGGGTGCCGGTGATGTCGTTTGCCTTCTTGGCGTAGTTCTTCATGGTCTCGAAATCGTAGCCCGGCGCGGTCACGAAGATGACCGTCGCGTTGAGGACGTTCGGGTCCTTCTTATACGCCTTGATATAGCTTGCGCCGATGGACTGAAAGCTCACACCCTTCTTGAGCGCCTTCTTGCTCACGCGCACCTGCTCGCGGTAGTTCTCGGGCGACATGCGCACCATGTAGCCCTCGGGGTAGACGTGGTACTTGGCAAACTCAATGTCCTTGAGGATGCGGTAGACGCGGTCGTCATCGTCGTCCAGCACGCCCACGCGCAGCAGCACGATGCGCGCAAAATCGCAGTCGCCCTTGATGTCCCTGAGATCGGGGCCGTAGAGCAGCACCTGGTCGCGGTTCACAAGCTCCGCGCTGGAAGAGAACAGCACGTAGTTGGCCGAGCCCTTGCCCGCCGCGCCCAGCTCGTAGGCCGCGTCCTTCTGCAGCACCAGCTCGCTCGAGCCGATGTCGTGCCAGCAATTGCGCTCCGCGTAGTCCCAGGTCTTCGGCACGCCCTTCTCAAGCAGCGCCTTCGTATCCTGAATGAGAGAATTGTACAGTTCCATCGCGTTTTAGAATACCTGGTTTACCTTCTTACGGTCAAACATGGTGTTGACCTGCTGATACGCCCAGCCGAGCACCTTCTGATCCAGGTTCCAGAAGTACACCACAAACAGAACGGCGACCACGATCCCGAGGATTTTCAGAAGGCCCAGGAGGGCTTTTGCCAGTTTAGCCATAAATAGAGAACTCCTTTCGATTATTGGCTCCCGTCGGAGAGTGAAGAGTGAACCGTTGCGGTGCCGCTTCGCGACGATTATCATTCGTTCGCCGGAGGCGAGCACCTTAATTCTTTTCACTTCTTCGCAAGCCCCTTCTGGCGCGCGTACTCGGCGGCGCCAAGAGCGCCCATGAGCTGGGGGTCGGTCTTGAGGTTGACAACCTTGAGC
>CAJOFI010000188.1 GCA_905233595.1 uncultured Oscillospiraceae bacterium
GAGGATGCCCTCGCGCTCCTCGGCGCCCCGGGCGTTCTCGCCCTCGATGCCGTCGAGCAGGGTCTTTGCGTTTTCATGGGATGCCGCGGACTGCCGCAGCGCCCCGCTCACCTTGTCCTGATGAGCCCGGATGCCGTTGAAAACGATCTTGCGGCCGACAAAATACAGCCCGACCGCCAGGATCGCGAAGTTGATGAGCCCGTAGAAAATGTTCCAGCCACCCATGTCCGGTCATCCCTCCTTCCTTGTCTGTTGCGAAACTGCGCGTATCAACCGAGGATGCGCCGCGTCAGCAGGGCGGTCAGCTCGCCGCTCTGCTCCCTGAGCGCTTCTTCGTCCAGCGCGCTCTGCCCGTTAAGCTGCGCTCGCCCCTCGGCAAGCTGCCTTGCGCGCTCGTCGCGCGCGGTGCTGAGCACCTCGGCGTGGCGGCTCTCAAGCTCCCGCTCCGCCTCGGAGAGGAGGCGGCCTGCCTCGACGCGCGCCTCCGCCTTCTCGGCGGCGAGCCTTTCGCGGTTCTGCTCCACAGTCTGCCGCGCCTGCTTCTCGGCGTCCAGACCCGCGTCGATCTTCGCCTGGCGCGCGTCCATAAAGCTGCACACCGGGTCAAAGAGAAAGCGCTTGAGCACAAAATAGAGAAGGAAGAAGTTGATGATCGTCCATATGAGCTCTGAGATGTTGATGCTTAACATGGACAGTTTCCTCCGCTTGCTCTGCGCTTAAATCTTGCCGACGATCATGAAGGCGACCAGCATGCTGTAGATGGTCAGCGCCTCCATCAGCGCGAGGGAGATGACCAGCGCGCCGCGAATGTCACCGGCGGCCTCGGGCTGGCGGGCGATGGCCTCCATGGCCTGGCTGGCGGTTTTGCCCTGCGCCATGGCGGTGGAGGCGGCGGTCACGCAGAGAACGAGAGCGGCGGCGAGTGCAATGATTCCGGATGTCATAAGTAGTTCCTCCTAAATATTATTTGTAACGGTTCGGTCTGCTTTTTCGCCTCGGATGGCAAAAAGCCGAACTCTTCAGTCCCTTTGGGACGGAAGAGTTACTCCTCTTCCAGCCCCTCGGAGATGTAGATCGACAGCAGCATCGTGAAGACGATGGCCTGCAGGGCGCAGAACAGCAGGCTCAATACCTGCATGATGAGCGGCGCGCCGATGGGGAAAATTTCGTAGAGCTGCTCGGTCACAGTCTCCTCGCCGCTCATGTTGCCGTAGAGTCGCAGCGCGAGGGAGACCGGGCGGATCACCTGCTCGATCAGGTTCAGCGGCAGCATCAGCACCACGAGCACCACGGGCTTGACGTTTGCGAAGCTGTGCAGATAGGGGCCGAGGCCGCGCTCTCTGATGCCGATGACGTGCGTGGTGAAGAAAGCCACGACGCCGAGACCCGCTGTGACCGAGAGCGCC
The DNA here is from genome assembly GCA_905233595.1 of uncultured Oscillospiraceae bacterium. Taxonomy (GTDB): domain Bacteria; phylum Bacillota; class Clostridia; order Oscillospirales; family Oscillospiraceae; genus Limivicinus. The sequence goes on from CAJOFI010000188.1 coordinate 1,407, forward strand.
GCCGTCGGCACCTGGAAGCCCTTCGCGTGCCCCGCCGCGGGCAGCAGCCCCGAGTAGTTGCAGACGACGATGAAGACAAAGAAGGTGCCGAGGATGGGGAGATAGCGGTAAGCGTGCTCCCTGCCCAGCGTCCCCTCAAAGAAATTGCGCAGCGCCGAGACCGCAAGCTCCGCCCCGGTCTGCAAAGGGCCGGGCACCTCCTTGAGATTGCGCGTGGCGAGATAGCACACCAGCGCCAGCACCGCGATGATCGCCCACATGGTCGTGACGACGCCCGTCACCTCCAGCGGCCCGATGCGAAACAGCGCGTGGGAAGCCTCTTCCATAGAATCACCTCTGTTCGTATAAGCTATATCCGGCAAAAAGCTTTTGGCTTTTTCGCCCGTTAGATTTTTATTCTAACACATTTTCCCCATAAAGGGAAGCCTTGTTTTTTCAAAAGCTTGCAAAAAGGCGCGCGAAATGCTATCTTGAAGAAAAACGGAACGAGGAGCGGGAGAGATGAGGCTGAATACGGGCACGAGTGCCTTTCTTGAGCTGGACGTGCACAACATGACCCGGGTGCAGGCCGTCGCGGCGCTCGACGCGGCGCTGCGGCGCGCAAAGGGCGCGTACCGCCTGCGGGTGATCCACGGCTACCACGGCGGGACGGTGCTGCGCGACGCCGTGCGCGCCCACGCGGCAAAGCACCCGCAGGTGCTGCGCGTGGAGCTGGGGCTGAACCCGGGCGAGACCGACCTGGTGCTGCGGGAGCTGTGAGCATGGACGAGAGGGAGAGACTGCGCGCCGCCGCCGCGCGCATCATCGCGTGGTACAAGGGGGCGCGCCGGGCGCTGCCCTGGCGGGAGGAGGCCACGCCCTACCGGGTCTGGATCTCGGAGATCATGCTGCAGCAGACGCGCATCGAGGCTGTGATCCCCTATTACGAGCGCTTCCTGCGCGAGCTGCCCGATATCGCCGCCCTCGCGGCGGTGGATGAGAACCGGCTTTTGAAGCTCTGGGAGGGGCTGGGCTATTACAGCCGCGCCCGGAACCTCCGCAAGGCGGCGCGGCAGGTGATGGAGGAGCACGGCGGCGCGCTCCCGCGTAAGGCGGAGGAGCTGAAAACGCTGAAGCATGCCAAACTGCGCATCTATCTGCATGGACGGGAACGTGCTGCGCGTGTTCTCGCGCCTTACGGCGCTGGACGAGGACATTATGGAGCCGCGCACCCGCCGCTGCGTTACGCAGGCGCTGCGCGAGATCTACCCCGTGGGCGGGGAGGCGAGGCTCCTCACCGAGGGGATCATGGAGCTGGGGGAGACCCTCTGCGTCCCGAACGGAGAGGCGAGGTGCGCGCTCTGCCCGCTCAGCGCGCTCTGCCTTGCCCGCGAGAGGGGCGCGGTGGCGCGCTACCCCGTCAAGTCCCCGCCCAGGGCGCGGCGCATCGAGCCGCGCACGGTGCTGCTTCTGCGCTGCGGGGAGCGCTGGGCGATCCGCAAGCGGGCGGGGAAGGGGCTTCTCGCGGGGCTGTGGGAGCTTCCGAACGTCCCCGGCGCGCTCAATGAGGAGGAGGTGCGCGCGCTCTTCCCGGGCGCGGTGAGCTGTACGCCCTGCGGCGAGGCCGTGCACGTCTTCACCCACGTCGAGTGGCACATGCGCGGCTACGCGCTGGAAATGAAGTCGGAAAGCCCCGACTTCATCTGGAAGCGCGCGGAGGAGATAAGCGCGGAATACTCCGTCCCCACCGCCTTCCGATTTTTTCAGAAGCTGCTGAAATGATGCTTTACAGTGGAAATTACCTGTGATAAAATCAAATTATCCAAAAGGAAACGCTGAATAGATCGCCTGCGGCGCTCCCAAAAAATTTGTGCCTTGATTTTTCCCGGGATGCCCTCTTGCCGATTTGATCGGCGCTTCCTCAACGAAAAATAAATCAGGAAAGGAAGCGCAACACATGAAAAAAGCATTGGCAATGCTGCTGGCACTGGTGATGCTGCTGTCCCTCGCGGGCACGGCCGCCTTTGCCGACGGCTACACCCCCGGCACCTACACCGGCGAGGCGGAGGGCATGCACAGCACCGTGACCGTGACGCTGACGGTGGACGAGAACGGCATCACCGGCGTGCAGCTTGACACCTCCGGCGAGACCGAGACCATCGGCGCGGCGCACGACGAGGAGTTCATCGCCCAGATCATGGAGCAGGGCGCGAACATCGACGGCGTGACCGGCGCGTCCGTCACCTCCGGCGCGATCCGCCTTGCGGTGGAGAAGGCGCTGAACGCGGCCTCCGGCGTCGAGGCGGGCGGCGACAAGACCCCCGTTCCCGACGGCACCTACACGGCGAAGACCCCCTCCTTCGGCATCATGAAGGAGATGGAGCTTGCCGTCACCTTCGAGAATAACGCCATCACCAAGATCGAGACCCTCTGCGCCGGTTCCGCCACCCAGGCGGATGAGGACGAGTACAGCCCCATCTACGCCACGGTGGAGAACTTCCTCTTCCCGCGCATCCTCGAGAGCCAGAGCCTCGCGGTGGACAGCATCAGCGGCGCGACGGTCTCCTCCAACGCGGCGAAGACCATCATCGCC
>CAJOFI010000189.1 GCA_905233595.1 uncultured Oscillospiraceae bacterium
TAATATGCCAGGTATATTTCTTCATTTCCAACTTGTCCTCCAGATGTTGTGTCGATAAAAAATTATAGTCCTTCCTGTCGGAAAAAGCAAGAGAAACACTCTTGACAAATCTGTAATGACTGTATATACTGTAGATATACAGACGAAGGGAGCGCGAGGGAAACATGCAGGTGCTGATCGATAACCGCAGCGGTCTGCCCATTTACGACCAGATCTATTCCCAGATCAAGGCGCAGATCATCAGCGGCGCGCTGGGCGAGGATACGCTGCTGCCCTCGATCCGCAATCTGGCGAAGGACCTGCGCATCAGCGTCATTACGACGAAGCGGGCCTACGACGAGCTGGAAAAAGAGGGCTTTATCTACACGGTGGCGGGCAAGGGCTGTTTCGTCGCGCCGAAGAACGTCGAGCTGCTGCGGGAGGAGAACCTCCGGCAGATCGAGCGGCATATTGAGGAGATCGCACGTCTGGCGGGGGCCTGCGGCCTGGGGGCCGGCGATGTGGCGGAAATGGTACGGCTGATCATGGAGGGAGAAGAATGAACGCGCTGGAACTGACGGGCTTGACAAAGCATTATAAGGACTTCACACTGGGGCCGGTGAATCTGACCCTGCCGGAGGGCTGCGTGCTGGGCCTGATCGGGGAAAACGGGGCCGGGAAGAGCACGACCATCCGGCTCATCCTCGACATGCTCCGCCCCGACGGCGGCAGCATCATGATTCTCGGTCACGACAGCCGCGCGCTGGCGCGGGAGGACGTGGGTGTCGTGCTGGACGAGGTGGGCATCTCCGAATGCCTCAGCCCGCGGCAGGTGGGCAACATCATGGGGAACATTTACAAAAACTGGGACGGCGCGGTCTACGAGGGTTATCTCCGCAGCTTTGACCTCCCGGAGAAGAAACGGTTCAAGGAATTCTCCCGGGGCATGAAGATGAAGCTGGGCATTGCTGTGGCCCTGAGCCACCGACCGAAGCTGCTGATCCTCGACGAGGCCACCAGCGGCCTCGACCCGGTGGCCCGGGACGAGGTTGTCGGTCTGCTCGGCGAGTTCACACGGGACGAGGAGCATTCGATCCTGATCTCCTCCCACATCGTCAGCGATCTCGAAAAGCTCTGCGATTACATTGCGTTTCTGCACAATGGAAAGCTGCTGCTCTATGAGGAAAAGGACCGTCTGAAGGAGGAATACGGCGTCCTCCGCTGCGGCGCGGAAACGCTGCGGAGCCTCGACCCGGCTGCGGTGATCGGAAAAAAAGAATCGCCCTACGGCGTAGAGGCGATCGTGAAACGCACCGCCGTGCCGCAGGGCTTCGAGCTGGGGCCGACGGATCTGGAAGAGCTGTTCGTGCTGATGGCGAAGGGGGTGAGATGAGATGAAAGGACTGCTGCTGAAGGACTGGTATCTCATCACGCGATACTGCCGGGCGTTTTTCCTGATGGACGCGATTTTTATTGCAGTTTCCCTGTTGGTGCCGGATTCCGTCTATTTCCTGGCCTATCCCTGTCTGTTTTCGGCGATGCTGCCGGTGACGCTGTACTCCTACGACGAGCGGGAGCACTGGACGAGCTACAGCGCCAGCCTTCCGGTATCCCGGGCGCAGTTTGTCTCCGCCAAATTCCTGTTCGGCCTGCTGTCTATCGCGGTGTTTGTCACTGTGTACATCCTTATACGGAGCGTGGTCGCGTTGCTTGTACCGCGACTGGCCGTATCCTGCTTGTCAATTTTGATAACGGGCGCGGGAATTGCACTGATTCTTCCGGCGCTGACGCTCCCTCTGATGCTCCGCTTCGGTGCGGAAAAGGGAAGAATCCTGTACCTGATCCTTGTCGGGGCGCTCGTCGCGTCCGAAATCGTCCTGATGAACCGCTCTGGGGAGGGGCCGAGTATGATCGATATGGCGCCGCCCGCTGCACCCGCGATCCTCTGCGCCGCTGCGCTGCTGCTCTACGCCGCGTCCTGGCTCCTGTCAATCAGATTGTATTCTCGCAGAGATTTATAAAAACGGGGCCGCCCGGAGGACGGCACATTCTCATGAATTGTAAATCCCCCGGCGAAGCCGGGGGATTTACAATTCATTCTTATTTCTTGCCCATGTTCATCTGGGCGGCGACTTCCTCGGCGAAGTTCTCTTCCTTCTTCTCGATGCCCTCGCCCTTCTGATAACGGACGGCGTCCACGAACTTGACGCTGCCGCCCAGGGCCTTGGCCGCGGAGGCGATATACTTCTCGACGGTGAGGGAGTTGTCCTTTACGAACTCCTGCTGCAGCAGGCAGTTCTCCTCGTAGAACTTGTTCATCTTGCCCATGACGATCTTTTCCTTGACGGCGTCGGGCTTGCCGGCCATCTTCGGGTCTTGATCCATCAGCGCAAGGGCGATCTTCTTCTCCTCGGCCAGCACGTCGTCGGTGACGTTGGCCTTGTCCCAGAAGCGGGGATTCAGCGCCGCGATCTGCATGGCGACATCCTTGCCGATCTCGGTGGCGTCGATGCCGTCGGAGACCTCGAGGTTCACGAGAACGCCGATCTTGCCGCCGGCGTGGTGAAGCGGCGGATCTGCAGGTTCTCGCCGATCTGCATCACCTTCTCAGGCAGGATGCCTTCGACGGTCAGCTCACTGCCGGGGTAGGGGCTGGCTTTGAGCGCCTCGACGTCGGCGGGGTTGGAGTCGATGACGACCTTCGCAATATCCTTCACGAACTGCACGAAGGGAGCGGAGCCGGCGCAGAAGTCGGTCTCGCAGTTGACCTCGACCACGGCGCCGACGCCGTTCTCGACCACGGCGTAGGCCATGCCCTCGGCGGCGATGCGTCCGGCCTTCTTCGCGGCCTTGGCCAGGCCCTTTTCACGCAGATACTCGACTGCCTTGTCCATATCGCCGTCGGTCTCCTGCAAAGCCTTTTTGCAGTCCATCATACCGACGTTGGTCATCTCACGGAGCGTCTTAACATCCTGAGCGGTAAAAGCCATTGCTTGTTTACTCCTTTACATTTTTATTCTGCTTCGCAGAATTTCGCGCCGCAGCGCGAAACAAAATCAAATAAGATTTTTCCGGGGACATGCGCCTCGGAAAAATCACTTCTCGCGGAGCGGGTGTGCGCTCTCCCGCAGCGCGCGCACGCGGAGTGCAATCCTTTCAAAAGGGATGGCAAAGCCATCCCTTTTGACGCTTTAAGCGTTGTCGCCGGAAAGATCCTCGGTCTCCTCGACCTTGGCGGCCTGGTCGGCGGCGCCCTCGGCGTCAACGGCGTCCTGGCCCTGGCGGCCCTCCTGCACGGCATTGGCCATGGCGGAGGAGATCAGGCGGATGGCGCGAATTGCGTCGTCGTTGCCGGGAATGACATAATCGACCTCATCAGGATCGCAGTTGGTGTCGACGATGGCGATGATGGGGATGTGCAGCTTGCGCGCTTCGGCAATGGCGTTGTGCTCCTTGCGCGGGTCGACCACGAACAGCGCGCCGGGGAGACGCTTCATCTCCTTGACGCCGCCGAGGTACTTCTCCAGCTTGTCCATCTCGTGCAGCAGCTTGACGACCTCTTTCTTCGGCAGCATGTCGAAGGTGCCGTCCTCCTGCATCTTCTTCAGCTGGGCCATGCGGTCCACGCGGGTGCGCATGGTCTTGAAGTTGGTCAGCATCCCGCCCAGCCAGCGGGCGTTGACAAAGAACTGGCCGACGCGCCCGGCCTCCTCCTTCACCGCGTCCTGGG
>CAJOFI010000190.1 GCA_905233595.1 uncultured Oscillospiraceae bacterium
TCCTCGTTTTGCAGCACGCTCAGCACAAGGCGCGAGGCCAGTGCCGCGTCCCGCCGGTCGAGGGCGTATTTTTTGATGGCGGCGTCCAGTGCCGGGGCAGACCACGCCCCGTCCCTGCGGCAGCGGCGCAGCGCCTCCAGCGCCGCCTGTCTGGCCTCGTTCGCCATCAGGCGTCCACCTTCACGGCATGGCCGCGCAGATAATCCGCAGCCCTCATGCGCTTCTTGCCGGGCGCCTGGAGCTCAGTGATGAGCAGGGTCTGACCGTCGGCGCAGGCGATTTCCAGCCCGTCCTTCCCCGCCGCGACGATCTTTCCCGGCGCGAGGGCGGTGCGATTTTGCGTATAGGCGGCGGAAAAGACGCGGCAGACCGCGCCCTCGAGCTCCATCGTGGCCACCGGCCAGGGCTGAAGGCCGCAGATGTGCTTGACGATCTCGCGCGGCGTGCGGTTCCAGTCGATCGGGCAGAGGGACTTATCGAGCATTTTGACGTAGCTTGCCCTGCTGTGATCCTGGGGAACGCGCGGCGCGGTTCCGGCTTCGATATCGCGCAGGGTCTTCACGAGAAGCGCCGCCCCCATGTGCATGAGCCGCTCAAAGAGCTCGCCCGAGGTCTCAAACTCCCCCACCGGGGTCTCGTCGGTATAGATGACGTCGCCGCTGTCCATGTCGTGGGCGAGGTACATCGTCGTGACGCCGGTCACCGCGTCGCCATTGAGCACAGCCGCCTGGATCGGCGATGCGCCCCGGTATTTGGGCAGGAGCGAGCCGTGCACGTTGATCGCGCCGAGCTTCGGCAGCGCGAGCATTTCATCCGGCAAAATGCGCCCGTAGGCCACCACCACCAGAATATCCGGTTTGAGGCTCTCAAGCTGTCGAAGCGCGGTGCCGTCGCGCATTTTTTCCGGCTGGAATACGGGAAGCCGCGCCCGGAGCGCAAGCTCCTTCACCGGGGAAAAGCACAGCTCCATCCCGCGCCCCTTGGGCTTGTCCGGCTGGGTGAACACACCGACGACTTCAAAATGCTCGTCGAGCAGCTTTTTGAGCGAGGCCGCCGCGAAATCCGGCGTCCCCATAAAAACGATCCGCATAGCGCTCCTTACTCTTCCTCCACTGCGGCCCGCATCTCTTCTTCGGTGAGCATGCGATCCGCCTTGGAGGTGAAGACGATGCCCTCCAGATGGTCGATCTCATGGCAGAAGCAGCGGGCGGTCAGACCCGTGCCCTCCACCTCGAAGGGCTTGCCGTAACGATCCTGCGCCCGCACCTTGACGGTCATGGGGCGCTTGACGAGGCCATACTCGCCGGGGACGCTCAGACAGCCCTCGGCGCCGTCCTGTTCGCCGGAGGTCTCCACGATCTCGGGGTTAATGAGCTCGATGACGTACTCCTCCTCCCCCTCGGGGACATTGGTCTCGATCACGAGCACCGCGCGGCGCAGCACGCCCACCTGGGGCGCGGCGAGCCCGACGCCGTTTGCCGAGAGCAGCGTCTCGCGCATATCGTCCAGAAGCTGGTGGAGGCGGGGATTAAAGTCCGTCACTGTGCGGCTCTTTTTATACAGCAGGGGCTGTTCCTTGGTCAGAATATTCCGAAGTGCCATAGCATTCACACTTTCTATTTAAGTTATTCCAGCGGGTCGTTGTCCGCGAAGACCGAGACGCCGCGAAAACGCTTATCCGTGCTGCATTCGCACACGGTCTGGGCGAGGGCGGCGCGGGTCGCGGCGTTGTTTTTGCCGTTTACGATCACGCGGTAGCGGAAGCGGTTGTTCACGCGCACCACCGCCATCGGGGTCGGCCCCAGAAGCTCCGTATCCGCGTCACGCCCGAGAAGCTGGGCGAGGCGCTCTCTGGCGTGGCGGCAGGCCATCACCACGAGGCGCTCGTCCGTCCCTGAGGCCGTGAGCGTCAAAATGTCCCGGAAGGGCGGCGAATTCTGCAGCCTGCGCAGGGACAGCTCCGAGGCGTAGAAGGCGTCGTAGTCCTGGCTTGCCGCCTGGAGGATGGTCTCGTTGGCGGGGGTGTAGGTCTGGATCACGGCGCGCCCGGGCTTCTGCCCGCGCCCGCTGCGCCCGACGACCTGGGTGATGAGCGAAAAAGTGCGTTCCCCGGTTCCATCACCCCGGATATAGTTCCGGGATGGGAGCCGGGGAACGGTTCTTTTTGGCGGCCTGCGCTCGCTGTTCAGTGAAGCTTCGCGTTCGGCACCCTGCGCCGAGCCGCTCGCTTCAATTCACGACTCGGCAGGCCGCCGCTGCATGGGGGTGCAGCGAGAAATGTGGCAGTCCTGAATGGGGTGCCCCACCGGTCTGCGGCCACCTCCCCATTGCGATGGGGAGGCAGACGGGCAGCGTAATGCCGCCCCGACAAGGACATTTGAATAGAAATGATACTATCAGCGCTGATCCCCTCTCTCCAGGCGGCATGGTTCTCAGAACTATGGAACAAGCCAGCCGCGCGCGTGGTGCGCGGCGGCGTAGTTC
>CAJOFI010000191.1 GCA_905233595.1 uncultured Oscillospiraceae bacterium
CCCCCTGCGCGAGCGCGTAGACCGCCTCTTCGCCGAAAGCGGCGACAGCTTCAATTGACCCCCGGCGCCCGGCACCCGACGAACACCGTCAGGCGCCGGGCGCTTTGCGTTCGACGGCAAGCGCGTAACACGCTGAGACGTAAACAGGTTCCAAACCGTTTACGCCCGCATATCCCCGCAAAGCCGCAATTATTCCTTGCAATTGCCGCGCAAAGCCGCTATACTATACAGACGGAAGGAAGCGGAAGGCAGAAAATGTCAGTATTTTCAGGCAAGGGAAAATGGCTCTGGAGCGCGGTGCTGCTGCTTGTTTGGGCGGCGCTGATCGCGCTTTTCATCAAGACCCACGGCAATCTCACTGTGCAGCAGCTTTTGGATTACAGCCCGGAGGAGCCGCTGCGCGCGGCGCTCGTGATGCTGGGGCTCTTCACGCTCAAAAGCCTGGACTTCGTGATGCACTCCGGCGTGCTCTACGCGGCCGACGGGGTCATGTTCCCGCTCCCCTGCGCCCTCGCGCTGAACCTGCTGGGCGCGGCCATCATGGTCACAGTCCCCTATTTCGTCGGGCGCAGCCTCGGCACGCCCATCGCAAAGCGCCTGCGCGAGAAGTACCCCAAGCTCGCCGGCGTCGAGAAGCTCCGCCTCGGCAGGGGCTTTCTCACCGCGATGTTCCTGCGCGTGGCAAGCTCGCCGCTGACCGTCCTCGCTCACGGGGCTGCTCCCGGTCATCGTGAGCTACGCCCTCATGGGGCGGGCGGCGGACGAGCCGAAGAGCCCGGAATTTCTCGCCGGGGCGGCCGCCATCGCCGTCACGACCGTACTGTCCATCCTCCTCTATGCGCTGCTCCTGCATCGGGCCGCGCGCAAAACTCGTTCATAAAGGATCACTTCTATGTCAACTGAAGCAGTCGAACAATACAACACCGCCCTGAAAGCGGGGCAGAAATTCTATAAAAACGCCGTCGCAAGCGGCACAGACCCCTATCCTCCGGTTCTCGATGAGCTGATCGAGGGCGTGAGCCTCGCGGGGCAGGCCGACCTCGGGCTGGTCAGCATCCCGAGCGAGCTGCTCGTCGGCACCAAGAGCGCGGGGCGCGTCTTCGCCCTTGCGGGAAATTTCATGCCGCTGCTGCCGCTGGCCAGCGAATTTGGCTCCAAGTGGGTCTCGCTCTGCAGCGCCCATCTGAGCGACGAGGGCATCCGCGACCCGATCCGCTGCTATGAGTACCTCGGGCGCTTCTACGTGCAGGAGGGCAACAAGCGCGCAAGCGTGCTCTTGAGCTATGACGCGCCCAGCCTTCCCGCCATCGTCACCCGCCTCATCCCCCGCTATTCGGAGGAGCCGCAGGTGCAGCTCTACTATGAGTTCATGGCCTTTTACGCCCTCTCCCGCCTCTACGGCCTAAGCTTCAACCGCAGCGGCGATTACGCGCGGCTGCAGGCGGCGCTGGGCTTTGCCCCCGACCACGTCTGGACGGAGGACGAGCGCCGCCGCTTCTCCTCGGGCTTTACGCTCTTCAAGTCGGCCTTCGCCCGCTGCAGCCCCCGCAATCCGGAGATCACCGCCGCCGAGGCGCTGCTGGAGTGGCTGGCGCTCTATCCCTTCTCCTCCCTGCGCGATCTGACCGCGGCGCAGCTCTATCCCCAGCTCGACGCCATCTGGCCCGATATCGCCGCCAAGTACGGCAGCAGCGCGATCCCCGTGAGCACCCTGCCCGAGGCCAAGGGGCAGAGCGTGCTCAAGAAGCTCAAGCGCATCGCCCTCGCGGATCATATCGACATCGCCTTCATCTACGCCTTCGACCCGGAGACCAGCGCCTGGACGCGCGCCCACGACGAGGGGCGGCGCTATCTGGAGTCCGTCATGGGCGATCAGGTCACGGTGCAGGTGCAGCACGCTTACAATCACGACTATCTCGGCGCGATCGAGAAGGCGGCGGAGAGCGGCGCACGGCTCATCTTCGCGACGACTCCCGCCATGATCGCCGCCTGCCGCAAGGCCGCTTCCCTCCACCCGGAGCTGAAGATCCTCTGCTGCGCCCTCTCCAAGCCCTACACCGGCGTGCGCATGTACCACACCAGAAGCTACGAGATCAAGTTCATCGCGGGCGTCATGGCGGGCGTTATGGCGGGCAGGGAGCCCATCGGCTACGTGGCGAACTACCCCATTCTCGGCGTCCCGGCGGAGATCAACGCCTTCGCCCTGGGGGCAAAGTCCGTCAATCCCAAGGCAAAGGTGCTCCTGCGCTGGACCTGCGTCTCTCCCGACCCCGTGCGCGAGCTGATGGAGAGCGGCGTGAAGGTGCTCTCCAATCGCGACGTGATCCGCCCGGAGAGCGGGCGCAGCGCCCTCGAGCTCGGCACCTATATGATCGGCGACGAAGACACGCCCATTTCCCTGCTCACGCCCATCTGGCACTGGGGCAAGCTCTACGAGCAGATCGTCCACAGCGTCTTTAGCGGCGCCTGGGCGGATATCGAGCGCAGCAAGTCCATCCACTACTGGTGGGGCATGGACAGCGGCGTCATCGACGTGAAGCTCAGCGACGCGCTCCCCTCCGCCGTGCGCGGGCTGGGGAACCTCCTGCGCCGCAACTTTGCCGCCGGCTCGGTCAGTCCCTTCCGCACGGAGATGCTCGACCAGTCCGGCGCCCAGCGCACCGACGGCGAAGTCGCCCTCACACCCGAACAGGTCATGCGCATGGACTGGCTCTGCGACAACGTGCAGGGCGAGATCCCCGCTTTCGACAAGCTCCTCCCCATGTCAAGGGAGACCGTGCGCCTGCTGGGCGTGTATAAGGACGAGCTGCCTCCCGTGCAGGAGGTGCCGCAGCTTCAATAGTCCCCGGCGTCAAAAGAGAGAAAGGCTTGGTGGCTTGTATGCGTATCCTGTTGATCTCCGATGAAGTGGATAAATATTTGTACGACTACTATCGCCCCGGCCGCTTTGACGGGATCGACCTGATCCTCTCCGCCGGGGATCTGAAGGCGGAGTATCTGAGCTTCATCGTCACGATGGCGAACCGCCGCCTGCTCTACGTGCACGGCAACCACGACACGCGCTATGAGCAGTTCCCGCCCGAGGGCTGCGACTGCGTGGACGATCAGCTCGTAGAGCTTGCCC
>CAJOFI010000192.1 GCA_905233595.1 uncultured Oscillospiraceae bacterium
AACCATTTCTCTTTTGGGCAAGACCAAAAGAGAAACGGTTTCAAGAAAGCTTCTTAATGCAATTAGAACTTCACTCGCTCCGCGAGGTACGCCTTGACCTCCTCGATGGGGAGGCGGATCTGCTTCATCGTGTCGCGCTCGCGGATGGTCACGCAGTGGTCGGCGGGGGTGTTCTCGTCGCCCACGGTCTCAAAGTCAAACGTGATGCAGTACGGCGTGCCGATCTCGTCCTCGCGGCGATAGCGCTTGCCGATGGAGCCGGTCTCGTCGTAGTCGATCATGAAGTCCTTGGCAAGCTCGGCGTACAGCTCCTTAGCGGGGCCGGTGAGCACTTCCTTCTTGGAAAGGGGCAGGATCGCCGCCTTGTACGGCGCGAGCGCCGGGTGCAGGTGCAGCACGGTGCGGATGTCGTCGTTGCCCTTCTTGTCCTGACCGACCACTTCCTCGTCGTAGGCGTCGCAGAGGAACGCCAGCGCCACGCGGTCGCAGCCCAGCGACGGCTCGATGACGTAGGGAACGTAGTGCTCGTTGGTCTCGGGGTCGAAGTAGGTGAGGTCCTTGCCCGACGCCTCCTGATGGCGGCCGAGGTCGTAGTCCGTGCGGTCCGCGATGCCCCACAGCTCGCCCCAGTCGGTGAACGGGAAGGCGTACTCGATGTCGGTGGTGGCGCGGGAGTAGAACGCCAGCTCCGCGCTCTCGTGGTCGCGCAGGCGCAGGTGCTCCTTGTTGATGCCGAGGCTCGTGAGCCAGTTGGTGCAGTAGTCCTTCCAGTAGGCGAACCACTCAAGGTCGGTGCCCGGCTTGCAGAAGAACTCGCACTCCATCTGCTCGAACTCGCGGGTGCGGAAGGTGAAGTTGCCCGGCGTGATCTCGTTGCGGAACGCCTTGCCCACCTGGCAGACGCCGAACGGCAGCTTCTTGCGGGTGGTACGGGCGATGTTCGCGAAGTTGACGAAGATGCCCTGCGCGGTCTCCGGACGGAGGTACACGGTGCTGGAGCTGTCCTCGGTGACGCCGATGGCGGTCTTGAACATCAGGTTGAACTTGCGGATCGGCGTGAAGTCATGCTTGCCGCACACCGGGCAGATGACGTTCTCGTGCTCGGCGATGAACGCGTCCATCTCGTCGAAGGTCATGGCGTCGGTGTTGACGTCGGGGAACTCCTCGCCGATGAGCTTGTCCGCGCGGTGGCGCGCCTTGCACGCCTTGCAGTCGAGCAGCGGGTCGGAGAAGCTGGCGACGTGCCCGGTGGTCACCCAGGTGGTCGGGTTCATGATGATGGCGGCGTCCAGGCCCACGTTGTAGGGGGACTCCTGCACAAACTTTTTGAGCCACGCCTTCTTGACGTTGTTCTTGAACTCCACGCCCAGCGGGCCGTAGTCCCAGCTGTTGGCGAGGCCGCCGTAGATCTCGCTGCCGGGGAAGATGAAGCCGCGGTTCTTGCAGAGGTTGACGATCGAGTCAAAGTTTTTCTTGCTGTGTTCCATGATATTTTTTCTCCTTCCGGTTGATCGGAAAAAAGGGACGTCTCAACGACGTCCCTTTTCAGAATGCCTGATTACTGCATGCCGTTGAGCTTCAGCGTCAGCGCGCTCTTCTTGTGCGCGGCGTTGTTCTTGTGCAGAATGCCCTTCGCGACAGCCTTGTCCACGGTCTTGACCGCGACCTTGTAAGCGCCCTCGGCCTCGGTGCGATTGCCCTCCGCGACAGCAGCGTCAAACTTCTTCAGCGTGGTCTTGAGAGCGCTGCGCTCCGCCTTGTTACGGGCATTGCGGGCCTCAGAAAGCAGGACACGCTTCTTGGCAGACTTGATATTCGGCAAACCAAACACCTCCTCCGAATACGTTCTACGATGGCTTCCCACCGTGCAGATTGGTATTTTAGCAAAGTTCCGCCCGAATTGCAAGCATTTTTTTCGCTTTTTTCCCGCTTTTTTTGTATGAAACAAGACTTGGCGGCGATACTAAGCCTGATGCACTACATTTTGTGGAAGAAGGGCGAAACCATGTACCAAAGACGCACCGATCTGGCGCTGGAGGCGCACGAGCTGTGGCGCGGCAAATCCGACGAGCTCTCCGGCGTCGTCACACAGGAGCGCGAGGCGTTCGGTTATGGCGTGACGGTGGTGGAGGTGACGGAGCCGCAGGCGGCGAAAGCGCTGGGGAAGCCGGTGGGCACATACGTCACGCTGGACCTGCGGCCCTACTGGGAGCACGCGGAGGACGCGCTGGAGCGGGCGGCGACGGCGGTGGGCGCAGAGCTGCGCGCGCTTCTGGGCGGCGCGGGCGCAAAAACCGCGCTGGTCGTCGGCCTCGGCAACGGCGCCATGACGCCGGACGCCATCGGCCCGCAGGTGGCGGAGCACATATTGGTCACGCGGCATCTGATGCGCGACGAAGCGTTCGCGTCGCTGACGGCGGTGAGCGTGCTGGTGCCGGGCGTGCTGGGGCGCACGGGCATGGAGGCGGC
>CAJOFI010000193.1 GCA_905233595.1 uncultured Oscillospiraceae bacterium
AGTTGCCTCCGGGCGCCCCATGGCAATGTTGTTATAGATCGTATCCTCGAACAGATACACCTTCTGGAACACCATGCTGATCTGCGCCATTAAGACCTCCATAGGAAGATCCTTCACGTTGACACCGCGCAGCTTCACTTCGCCCTCCTGCACATCCCAGAAGCGAGCCAGGAGATTGGCGATGGTGGTCTTGCCGCTGCCGGATTCGCCCACGAGGGCGATCATCTGTCCCCGGTCGGCGGCAAAGGAGATGTCATGCAGGATCGTCTCTTCCCCGTAGGCAAAGGAGACACGGTCAAATTCGATCTCATGCTCCGCCGTCTCCGGCAGAGCCCTTGTCCCTTCCATGTTCAGCGCTTTCTCCGCGAACACGGCCTCCAGCCGATCCAGGCAGTTTTCCATGATGGTCAGCCGGGAGTCCAATTGGAACAGGTGCTTGATCGGTGCAAAGATGCTCATGAGAAACAGCATTACGCCCACAAAGCCGGCGCTGTCCAGCGCGCCCTGCCCGTTGAGCCGGACAGCAAGCGCGAGAATCCCTGCCGTCCCGACGGCATAGACGATCTGTAGCGCTCGCTCCCAGGGGGTGTGCTGACGCTCAAAGGTGAGGTTCGCGTCCCGGCTTTTGGCAAAGCTCTGCCGGAGCTCTCCCGCGCTCTCGCCGGTCAGGCCGAAGCTCTTGGAGACGGCCAGCCCCTCGGTGTATTCGATCACCGCGCCGGTCAGCTCCTCGATGACCTGCTGCCGAGCCCTGGAGTTTCGCATGGATTCCCGGTTCATGGGATGGGCAAGGCATACAGCAAGCAGTTCTGTAAAGAGCGCCGCCAGCCCCAGCCGGGGATGGATGGTAAAGAGGAACACGGTCAACACCATCTGGGCAAAGCCGTCGCTCACCACGTCGGCCACGATGTTCATGCTGTTTTCCTCGATGAACACCATGTCCGCCGAGAGGATGGAGCTGATGCGCCCCAGGTTGCCCGCTGTGAAATACCCCATGGGCAGGCGGCGCAGATGGGCGGCGAAGGCCTTGCGCTTTTCCGCGAAGACCTCATAGCCCGTGGCGGATTGAAAGCGGTCGGCCAGGTTTTGAAAGACTGTGCCGAGGGCCAGAAAGCCCAGCAGCACCGCTGCCGAAAGGCAGCAGACGGTCACGTTTGCCGTGTCGTCCATCAGCTTTCTCAGGATCCAGACAGCGACAAAGATCGGCGCGTTCTGGCAGATGGATTTCAGGAAAGAGAAGAGATAGGCAATGCGGATCCGGGCGGCGAAGCGCCCGCCGCAGAAGGTCAAAATGCGATGAACCATTTTGATCATGCGCTCTCTCCTCCTTTCAGAAGCCAGCCCTGGCTCTCCTCAGACGCCGCCCACAGCTTCCGGTAGTCTTCGCTGTTTTCCAAAAGCTCCCTGTGCGTACCCTCGGCCGCGATCTTTCCCTGCCGCAGGACGATGATCTTGTCCGCCGAGACGATGGACGAGAGCTTGTGGGCGATGACCAGCACCGTCTTGTTTCGGATGATGCCCGCGATGGCGGCATTCATCTTCTGCTCGTTCTCCGGGTCGATGAAGGCGGTGGCCTCGTCCAGAACAATGATGGGCGCGTCCTTCAGGAGCACCCGGGCAAAGGCGATACGCTGCCGCTGTCCGCCGGAAAGCTTGCTCCCGGCGAGACCTGCCGGGGTGTCGTAGCCCTGGGGCAAGTCAAGAATGAAGTCCTCGCACTGGGCATGCCGCGCGGCTTCTTTCACTTCCTCATCCGTGGCGTCCGGCCGGCCGACGCGGATGTTTTCTATGATGCTTTTATTGAACAGAAACAGTTCCTGGGAGACGTAGGCCACTTCCCGGTTGAGGGCGTCCAGACTCATGCCGCGCAGGCTCTGCCCGCCGATGCTGATCTCCCCGGCGCTCACGTCGTAATAGTGGCTCAAAAGTCTTGCGATCGTGCTCTTGCCGCTGCCGGATTCGCCCACCAGGGCGGTCATCTGGCCCTCCCTGGCTGTGAAGGAGACGCCCTTCAAAACCTCATCGCTCTTGTAGGCAAAGCGCACCTGATTGAAGCAAACCGTGTGGTCTGTTCCGGTAAAGGGAACGACTCCGCACTTGAGCGGCGGGCGGTCCAGCGCCTTCTCCAGCGCCTGGATCTTGAAGTTCACCTGCGGGATGGCCCCGATCAGAGCCAGCGTGCGCAGCAGCATGGGCCCCACCGCAAAGCTCAGGCACAGGGCCAGGGCATAGCGGCTCAGGGGCAGATAGCCCAGCACCACCATCAGCGCGCCGAAGGGCAGCGAGTAGAGCACCACGTTGGAAAAGAGACTCCCGTACAGCGCCATCCAGGGCCAGCAGACCTTGTACCAGGCCAGCGCGAAATCCCGGTAGCCGTTCACGGCTTCCTCAAAGCGTCGGCCGGATTCGCCCTCGCGGTTGAAGACGCGCACCACTTCCATGCCGGAG
>CAJOFI010000194.1:0-791 GCA_905233595.1 uncultured Oscillospiraceae bacterium
CGCGCACCACGCCTCGCCCATGATGGGGCGGATCGCGGCGCTGCGGGAGAAATACGACCTGCATATGCGCGTCGAGCGCTTCGTCTCCGACGAGGCGGGGCTGCCCGAAAAGGACGCGCAATTTATCAAACGATAAAGGAGAACGCAATATGACAAAGAAGATTACACAGACTGCCGGACGAAGCCAGCTCGGCGAATTCGCCCCGACCTTCGCCCACCTCAACGACGACGTGCTCTTCGGCGAGGTCTGGAACGAGGAAGCGCTGGACGTAAAAACCAAGTGCATCATCACCGTGGTGTCGCTGATGGCCTCCGGCATCACCGATTCGTCCCTCGGCTACCATCTGCAAAACGCCAAAATGAACGGCGTCACGAAGGCGGAGATCGCCGCCATCATCACCCACGCGACCATGTACGTGGGCTGGCCGAAGGGCTGGTCGGTGTTCCGCCAGGCCAAGGAGATCTGGAACGAGCAGGACAGCGCCCAGACGGAAAAGGACGCCTATCAGAACACGCTTTTCTTCCCCATCGGGGAGGAAAACCCCTACGGGCAGTTTTTCGTGGGGCAGAGCTATCTCGCCCCCGTCTCCACCGAGCAGGTGCCGGTCTTCAACGTGACCTTTGAGCCGGGCTGCCGCAACAACTGGCACGTCCACCGCGCGACCGAAGGCGGCGGGCAGATGCTCATCTGCGTGGGCGGCCGCGGCTGGTATCAGGAATGGGGCAGAGAGGCCGTCGAGATGACGCCGGGCACCGTGGTCAACATCCCCGCCAACGTCAAGCACTGGCAC
>CAJOFI010000194.1:803-4800 GCA_905233595.1 uncultured Oscillospiraceae bacterium
AATGGCTGGAGCCGGTGTCCGAGGACGATTACAATAAACTAAAGGAGTGCGCAACATGAGCAAACTGGTCGCCTATTTTTCCGCCAGCGGCAGCACCGCGAAGCTGGCCAAAACCCTCGCCGCCGCAGCCGACGCGGCGCTGTACGAGATCAAGCCCGCCGTCCCCTATACGCGCGGGGATCTGAACTGGATGGATAAAAAAGCCCGCAGCACCGTGGAGATGCAGGATCCCGCCTGCCGCCCCGCGCTGGCCGATACCGACGCCCCGGTCGCCGAGGCCGACGTGATCTATCTGGGCTTTCCCATCTGGTGGTACCGGGAGCCGAGCATCATCGACAGCTTTCTGGACGCTTACGATCTTACCGGCAAGACGGTCGTCCCCTTCTTCACCTCCGGCGGCAGCCAGCTCGGGGAGGGGCAGCAGCGCATCGAAAAGCTCGCGCGCGGCGCGAAGGTTCTGCCCGGCAGACGCTTTTCCCCCAGAGCCTCCGAGGCCGAGCTCAAGAGCTGGATCGGCTGAAGGAGCAGCGTTCTGAAATACTCTCAAAACGCAAAGCCCCAGAGTCCGGGCGGCGTGATGAATGCCCTTCATCCGCCGCCCGGTTTTTTTGTGTGATCTGTTTTTTGACGGTTCCTGTTGAATTTCCGCGTGCTTTCCTGTAGAATAAAGAAGTACAGCTTCGTCTCCGTCCGCGCATAGCCGGGAATCGACGCACAATCTGTCTGTCAGTTGAGGTAAGCACATGCTAAAAAAAGCACACATTCAAAAGGCTCCGCTGTTTTTCGGGCTTTCCCTGCTGGTGATCGTCCTGCTCTTCGCGCTGAGCGTTCTGCGCACGAACGCCTACAACCGCACGGAGCACGAGGCGCTTTGGGAGGGTGCGGCGCTCTTCGGTGAGGAGGAGCCGGAGGAGAGGAGCTTTTCGGTCAAGGCCGTCCCCAGGGGCAGCACCTGGTCAAAGGTCTTTGATTTCAACCAGGAGGGGCTGGGCGATTTTGACTACAACTACCAGGCCTATACCTACGACCTCACCTTCTCCAACGAGACGCGGGACGAGGTAGCCGCTTTCTCCTTCAAGCTGCGTTTTCAAAAGGACGTGTACCTCTCCTCCGGCTGGAACGGCGCGCTGGAGCTGCACCAGTTCCGCGACGGGGTGGAGACGGTCTGCACCGTGCCCGACCTGCGGGAATTCAAGGCCGCCGACTACGAGCTGGAGACCTTCACCGTGGACGGGGAGACGCTCATCGTCATGCGCGCGGGGGATTTCTTCGTCTATCACCCCAGCGCCAGCATGAACGCGAAGGAGATCCCCGTCGAGCCGGAGGAGGCCACGACGCCGGGCTTCATCCTCTACGTCGCCATCGGGGAGGACATCAGCGATTCCACGCTGGAGCTGCGCTACAGCTTTCACCGCCTCGTGCGCAGCGATCCGTTTTTCGGCCTCGCCTGCGTGTGCCTGTTCTTGTGGGCGGTGGCGCTCATCACCTTTGCCGCCACCGCCGCGCAGATCCGCAAATACAACGAGCGGCACGAGCGCGACAACAAGATCATCAACGAATCCATCGAGACCTTCACCGGCTTCATCGACGCGAAGGACCCCTACACCAACGGGCATTCCAAGCGCGTGGCGATCTATACGCGGCTCATCGCGAAGGAGATGGGCTTCGAGGGCGAAGACCTCGACCGCATCTATTACATCGCCCTGCTGCACGACTGCGGCAAGATCGGCGTGCCCGACAGCATTCTGCGAAAGCCCGGCAAGCTCACGGACGAGGAGTTTGAGATCATCAAGTCCCATACCGTGCGCGGCGGCGAGATCCTCAGCCACTTCAAGAGCCTCGAAAACGTCACGGAGGGCGCGCGTTACCACCACGAGCGCTTTGACGGGCGCGGCTACCCGGAGGGGCTGAAGGGGCACGAGATCCCGCTGATCGCGCGGATGATCTGCGTGGCGGATTCCTACGACGCGATGAACACCAACCGCGTCTACCGCAACCGTCTGAGCCAGGAGCGCATCATCAGCGAGATCGAGTCCAACAAGTCCCGCCAGTTCGACCCCGAGATCGCTGACGTGATGCTGCGCCTTCTGCGCGAGGGCGCGATCCCCGGCGAGGAGGAATGAGGGTCCAGTGAATAGAGAATAGTCAATGTACAGAACAATCGGGCGAGGACGCACGTTTCTGCGTCTTCGCCCGATGATTTTACGTTGAATAGTAACTATTCAGTCGTTGCCATTCTGAGGAACTTCGTTCCGAAGAATCTTATTCTTTTCGCTGATTTTTTTGAAAGATCCTTCGCTTACGCGAAGCCATGACACGCGGGACTAAACAGTTACGTTGAATATTTGTTACTTTCCCGCGAGATAGTCGCAGGCGGAGAGCGCCGCGACGTTGCCCTCGCCCGCGGCCTTGGCGAGCTGGTAGGGCTTGCCGGTGCAGTCGCCCGGCACGAGCTTCGTGACCGAGACCGTGTCCTTGATGATGAACACGCAGTCCACCTTATGCTCCTCGCCCGCGAAGACGAGCGTATCCGCCTTCATGCCGCCGCGAATCTCATAGCGGCCGTTTTTCTCAAAGCGCAGCACCGTGCAGCCGATGCTCTCGAGAAAGTCCGCGTCGTGGCGCGCCTCCTCGCCGCCGCCCACGACCGCCACAGTCTTGCCGCGATAGAGCATGCCGTCGCAGGTCGCGCAGTAGCTCACGCCCCGCCCGAGGTACTCCGCCTCGCCGGGATAGAGCTTTTCGCGCGTGATGCCCGCGGCGATGATGAGGGACTTTGCCATATAATAATCGCTCCCCACCGCGACGCCGAACAGCCCTTCCATCGGCATGACCGAGATCGCGCGCCCGGTGATCATCACCGCACCCGCCTCCTCCGCCTGCCTGCGGAAAAGCGCCGTCATCTCCGCGCCGGTCATCGGCGGGAGCCCCGGGTAATTCGTGATCTTCTCCGCCTTAAAGAGGCTGGAGGTCTCCTCCCGGTTCGAGACTACGGCGCAGCTCTTGCCCCGGTTTTTCAGCGTCAGCACCGCCGAGGTCGCCGCCGCCCCGCCGCCGATGATGAGAACGTCAAAAATCTGATCCATGTAAAGCACGCTCCTTATGATATAGTGAATGGTGAACTCTTTTCACCATTCTACCACGCTTTCCTTTGAATTGCAATCATTAAATTTGATTGTGTGCAATGTTTTTTCGCATTTCTTTTTCTTGTATTTTCCGAAAGCATCGTTTATAATAGATAAGAATTTTTGACCGGGGAGAGAAAAAGATGGACGAACTCAATACCAGAAACTTTATCGAGGCCTTCGTGCAGGAGGATCTTTCCGAGGGGAACCGCTGCTACGGCATGAAGGTGCACACGCGCTTTCCGCCCGAGCCGAACGGCTACCTGCATATCGGGCACTGCAAGGCGCTGACCATCGACTTCAGCACGGCGGAGCATTTCGGCGGGCTGTGCAACCTGCGCTTTGACGACACCAACCCCGCCAAGGAGGACACCGAGTACGTTGACGCCATCCAGCAGGATATTCACTGGCTTGGCTTTGACTGGGGCGACCGCCTGTTCTACGGCTCGGACTATTTTGAGAAGACCTACGAGATCGCGCTGCAGTTTATCAAGAAGGGTCTGGCCTACGTCTGCGAGCTGACGCCCGAGCAGTTCAAGGCGTACCGGGGCGACACCACCCACCCCGCCGTGAGCCCCTGGCGCGACCGCCCGATCGAGGAGAGCCTCGACCTCTTTAAGCGCATGCGCGCCGGGGAGTTTGAGGAGGGGCGCTACACCCTGCGCGCCAGGCTCGACCTTGCAAGCGGCAACTTCAATATGCGCGACCCCGTGCTCTACCGCATCCGCTACATTAACCACCACCGCCAGGGCGACAAGTGGTGCATCTACCCGATGTACGACTTCGCCCACCCGCTCCAGGACGCGCTGGAGGGCGTGACCCATTCGCTGTGCTCCCTGGAATATGAGGACCACCGCCCCCTCTACGACTGG
>CAJOFI010000195.1 GCA_905233595.1 uncultured Oscillospiraceae bacterium
CCGAGCAGACCTTCCGCGAGCTCGACGAGATGCGAAAGCACGCAAACGAGGAGGAGAACGCCCAGCTCGTCAACGAGGCGAGAAGCGAGCTGCGCCGCCGCCTCAACCAGTCGAAGGAGGCGCTGCGCGCGCAGGAGACGAGCGTACCCGAGCAGCAGCAGTCCTCCCGCCCCGTCAAGCCCGGCGACACGGTGCAGATCAAATCCATGGGGCTCAAGGCAGAGGTCGTCTCCGTCTCGCCCGAGCGGGTGCTGAAGCTGCGGGCGGGCATGATGAACGTCACCGTCAAGGAGGACGAGGTGCTGCTGCTCGAGGGCGTCGCGGCAAAGCCGAAGGCGAAGCCCGCCGCCGTCTCGACCACGCTGCGCACCTCCTCCCTCGCGCAGGAGATCGACCTGAGGGGCATGGAGGCCATCGAGGCCGTCATCGCCGCAGAGCGCTATCTCGATTCCGCCGTCATGGCGCGGCTCAAGACCGTCACGATCATCCACGGCAAGGGCACCGGCGCCCTGCGCAGTGCCGTGCAGGATATGCTGCGCCGCAACAAGTGCGTCAAGTCCTTCCGCCTCGGGCGCTTCGGGGAGGGCGAGTCCGGCGTAACGATTGTGGAACTCAAATAAAAACGATGGGGATTTTTGAGCTTTCATGGTGAAAATAACGAAACGCTTGCCGGATAGTTGACGATTCGCTCGAAATTTGGTAAAGTATGTTTGCTTGTAAGGAAGCAGAGTGAGTTTTGTATATTTTTAAGGAGTGGCGAGTATGATAACCAAAGAGGTAGTCATCAACAATCAGGTAGGACTTCACGCCAGACCCGCGACTTTCTTCATTCAGAAAGCCAATGAGTTCAAGAGCAGCATTTGGGTCGAGAAGGAAGAACGGCGCGTCAACGCCAAGAGCCTGCTGGGCGTTCTGTCCCTGGGCATCGTGAAGGGTACTGCGATCACCATCATCGCGGACGGTGCGGACGAGGAGGAGGCCATTGCCACCCTGTCCCGGCTGATCGATTCCGACTTCTCCGAGTAATAGACGAAGACTGATAGGAACAAGGGGCTGTGCAGCATGCACAGCCCCGTTTTCAAAGTGTGCATGAAAAAGGAAAGCAAGGCAATTTTGGAAATGCTCCTCTGCGCCGGGCTGTGGAGCATCGCGGGCATCTTCATGAAGCTTCTGCCCTGGAGCGGCTTTGCCGTGGCGGGGCTGCGCAGCCTCGTGGCGGGGCTGACCTTCGCGGTGTATATGGCGATCCGGCGCATCCCCCTCCGGCTCGATCGGCGCACGGTGCTCGCCGGCATCCTCGCGGGCAGCGTCTATATCTGCTTTGCCAGCGCCAATAAGCTCACCACCGCGGCGAACGCGATCGTCCTGCAGTTTACAGACCCCGCGTTTCTCGTGCTCTACACGGCGATCCTCTATAAAAAGCGCCCGAGGGGCAGGGATCTGGCGGTAGTGCTCGCGGTCATGGGCGGCATCACGCTCTTTTTCTTCGACCGGCTCGGCCCCTCCACGGCGCTCGGAAACTGCGTCGCCATCCTCTCGGGCATGCTGATGGCGGGGATGTACCTCGCCGTGCAGCAGTTGGAGGCGGAGTCGCGCTTCAGTGCGATTTTGATCGGGCAGCTCTTCGCCTTTCTCGTCGGCCTCCCGAGCGTGATCGTGACGCGCCCGCTCCTGAATCTCACGACGGTGAGCGCGGTGCTGGTGCTGGGCGTTTTCCAGTTGGGGCTTGCCTATATCCTCTACGTGCGGGCAAGCGAGTTCTGCCCGCCCCTGGCCTGCGCCCTCCTGGGCGCGGTGGAGCCGCTGCTGAATCCGCTTTGGGTGCTGCTCTTCGACGGGGAGCGGCCGGGGCCGTTTGCCCTGCTCGGCGGCGCGGTCGTCATCGGCGCGGTCACGCTCTGGTGCGTGTTCGGAAAGGAAGAAAAGCATGCAGCAACGTCTCCCGGAACTCCAGGATAAGGCCAACCGGCTCCCACTGCTGCCGGGTGTGTACATCATGCTCGACGAGCATAACGAGGTCATCTACGTCGGCAAGGCGAAGAAGCTCAAAAACCGCGTCACCAGCTATTTCCACGGGGAGCACCTGCCCAAGGTGGCGGCGATGGTGGAGAAGGTGGCGGATTTCAACGTCATCGTCGCGGGCAGTGAGTTTGAGGCGCTGGTGCTGGAAAACTCCCTCATCAAGCGCCATAAGCCGCATTACAATATTCTCCTGAAGGACGACAAGGGCTATCCCTTCATCCGCGTGGACCTGAAGCAGGAGTACCCGGTCATGAGCATCGCGAGCCGCGCCGGGAAGGACGGGGCGCGCTACTTCGGCCCCTTCGGCGGGCGCAGCCAGACCCGGGACATCATCAACACCGTCTCGAAGGCGCTGCTGCTGCCCGACTGCTCCCGCAGGTTTCCGCGCGACATCGGCAAGGAGCTGGTGCCTGCGCGACAGCTCGGCGGAGGACTACCGCGCGCGTGTGATGCAGGCGGTGCTGATCCTCGACGGCAAGAGCGGGGAGCTGATGGAGGAGCTTCGACGCGAGATGGAGCAGGCGGCGGAGGAGCTCAGATTTGAGCGCGCGGCCGCCCTGCGCGACCGTCTGCGCGCCATCGAGGCGCTTGCGCACAAGCAGCGCGTGATCTCCACCGCCTTTGCCGATACCGACGCCATCGGCTTCTGCCGGGGGGCAAAGACCTGCTTTACGGTGCTGCATTTCGTGGACGGCGATCTTGCAGGCAAGGACGTGGAGATGATGGAGGAGCCGCTCGAGGAGGACAACGAGGCCGTCTCCGACCTCGTGCGGCAGTATTACACCGCCCACCGGGGCGGCTGGCCGAAGTCCATCCTGCTCCCAGTGGAGATCGAGGACCGGGAGGAGCTGGAGACCCTCTTGAGCGAGACGGCGGGCAGGCGCGTCTATATCGACACGCCGATGCGCG
>CAJOFI010000196.1 GCA_905233595.1 uncultured Oscillospiraceae bacterium
GCCGATCTGATCCATGACCGTGACGCTCTCCCCTGCCTCGCTGTAGACCGGGTCGTAGAGACTGACCGGGTCGCAGATCGCCTCGAGCGCGAAGCCGACCTCCTGCCGCGGGATGCCGAGCTCTTTGGCGATGGCCTCGATGTCTGGCTCGCGCCCGGTCTCGGCCAGCAGCTTCTCCTTGGCCTGCAGCACTTTGTAGGCCGTGTCCCGCATCGAGCGCGACACGCGCACCGCGCTCCGGTCGCGCAGAAAGCGCCGCAGCTCCCCGGCGATCATCGGAACGATTATCGGATGGAGAGAAGATAGTAAACGTTCTGTAAATCATTGATTATTGATTGATTTCTGCACTTTTCAGATACTTTCTGAGCTGCAGCTTTACGTCGATGCTGCCGTCCTTGTAGATGATGACCCGGTCGATGAGCTGCTGGCAGGTGCTCTGCCGCTGCACGTCGTTCATCTCCGGCCAGGTCGACTGCAGGGTGCGGAGGATGCCCTTGACCTTCTGCTTTTTCCTCTCGATGGTGGAGTAGCGCTCCTCCTCGCGGATCTGCGCCTCGATGTTCCGGACGCGCTGCCTGGCGTCGAGGATCTTTTCGCTGAGCACATCGTCGGTCTCGTCCTCGTCCTCAAAGTCGTAGAGACGGCTCAGGCGTTTTCTCGCCGCGGCCAGCTCCTTTTGCAGCACGGCGATGTTGTCGACGCTGTTTTCCGTCTTCCGTGTGTCGGGCTGCCCCAGGTATTTCAGCCGGAACAGCTCGTCGATGACGGCCTGCTCCACGTCCTTGCACCAGAAGCGTTCGCTGTCGCAGCTGTCGGCCTTGCCGAAGCGGGCGTTGCTGGACTCCTGCGAGGAATAGCAGACCAGCTTGTGTCCCTTGTCGCCCCATTTCTGATAGCGCATCTTCGCGCCGCATTCGCCGCAGTATACCAGGCCCGAGAGCAGATAGTTGGAGGCCGTTCGGTTGACGCTGCGCCGCTGCAGCTCCTCCTGCGCCTCCTGCCAGGTGTCCAGGGAGATGATGGCCTCGTGATTGCCCTCGTATTCTTCGCCGTTGAAGACGATGCAGCCGGTGAGGGACTTGCGCATCAGGATCTGGCGGATCGCCTGGTCGCCGCTGAAATGAAAGCGCTCCGCGATCTTCTGCGGCGTCATCTTTTCCTCGATGTACAGCCGGAAGATCTCCCGCACGACCTCCGCTTCCTCGGGCACGACCTCCAGCGAAGAGGTCTCCTTGTTATAGCGGTAGCCGAAGGGCACCTTGCCGCCGCCCATCCACTTGCCGGAGGCCACCCGCGCCTGCCGTCCGCGCTTGAGCTTTTCCACGATCTGGTCGCGGTCAAACTCCGCCAGCGTGGCGAAGAGCATCAGCAGGAACTTGCCCTGGGGATTGTCCTTGTCGATGCGGCAATAGTTTTCCGCCACAGAGACAAAGTTGATATCCTCCCGGTTTCGGTTGATGCTGCTGTTCTTGCTGTCCTTCGCGGCAACGATGTAGTCCTGGATGAACTGCAGCGTGCCCAGCAGCGAGCGGCCCAGACGGTCGATCCTCGCCACCACCAAGGCGTTGATACGGATGTGGGAGCGGCCGGCATTGAAGTCCGTGATCGCGCCCATGATCTCCTGGAGGGCGGGGCGCTCCATGTTCGTGCCGGTATAGCCGTCGTCGATGAACAGCACCAGATTTTTATAGCCGTTGGCCGTGCACCAGCGGACGATATCGGCCTCCTGGATATCCAGCCCGAAGCCCAGATCCGCCTGTCGGTCGGTGGACACGCGGAGGTAGCCCACGTTGATGAGGAAATTGTCGTCCTCATCCAGCTCCACGGCCTCGTCGATGACGATCTTCATGTTGTGCTTGAGCTCGAGTATGTTTTTCAGGTGATAGGTTCTGTCTCTCTTTTTCATAAGTACACCTTCCTTGGTAGGCGAAGGGGACCGAACCCCTTCCGGTTTGCGCGGACATATTTGGGCTGATACTTCGTTCCAGCCCTTGACAATACGTAAGTATTCCCTGCGGGCTGCGCCTCGCCTCAGCCCAAATCTGTCACGCGGAAACTGCGAAGCACCTGTGAGCTGGCATTTTTCGAGTCATTTTTGCGCTCAACGAACGCCGCTGGGCTGACGCCCAGCAAGAGAGGCGAGACAAAAAGGGCCGAAAAAGGACGCTCACAGGCGGTAGGTGTTCAGTTCCCTTCGCCTCATAGAATAGCATAGTTTTTCCCTATCCGCAATAAATCTGCGATTTTTCTCGTAAGAATTGCGAAATATAGGAATGGCGAAAAACGGTATGGGTCGTGACCGGCTCATACCGTTTTCGCTTCTCTGTTCACAGCACCGGCTCTCTGTGGCGCGGCCTCTTGGGCGGGGGCATCGCGTCCCGCTGCTTCACGAGCGCCTGATTCCTCTCCAACTTT
>CAJOFI010000197.1 GCA_905233595.1 uncultured Oscillospiraceae bacterium
CGACGATGGGGCGCTTCGTGTCGAGCTCAATGAAGGGCGCGAGGGATTCATGCGCCACGACGAGGGGCTTTTTGTCCGTGTAGATCGCGAGCGCATCCTCCACCATGCTGTCAAAATTCGTCGTGATGAGAAGGTTATTGAGATCGGTGTTCGTCAGGAGCAGCGAGAGCGTGTGGTAGCCGATGCTCGGGATCGCCCGCTCCATGATCTGCTCCATATAGCGGTAGCCGTTGGTCTTGTCCGGGTAGAAGCGCAGGCGGTAGAGGTCGAAGTAATATTCACTCGCAAGGGTCTTCCGGCCCTTCTCCCTCGCCTCGCGCCATACACGCTCGAGCTCGTCAAAGCCGTGCTGCAGGCGCTTTTCCGCCTTCATCGACTCCGCCTTGCGCCGCGTCCTCTCCGCGCGCTTGGGATCGGGATTGCGCCCCTCCCCCATGAGGTAGTTCATCCAGCTCATCTCCAACTCGCCGCCGCTGCGGATGCCGGACTCCACCGACGCGCCGGAGCCGAGGATGAAGCAGAAGCGCGCGCCGTTGGCGTTCGATTCCCGTATCAGATCGGCGAGGTCAGCCGCCGAGAGGATGCGATGGGCAGGAAAATCCATACGCTCACCCACTTTTCGTTTTTTTCCATTATACAGCCCCATGGCTTTGCGGTCAATCCCGCAAAAAAATCTTGTCAGAATCACGATAAAGTTATATACTGGTGAAAAACGTCACCGGAGTAAACGAGATGGGAAAGAAACTGAGCCTACACGACACAAAAAAGGAATGGCGCGTCATGTTCTCCGACGATCTGCTGAAAACAGCGGCGGGTATGCTGAAAAAGGGCTACGTGCAGCAGTTCTCGGCGGAAGAGGGCATGGTGAACGCCCTGGTCTCACCGCGCAGTTATACGGAGTTTCAGGTGCAGATCAAAGCGCCCAAGTCCTACGAGGAGGAGTGGGACGATTCGATGCTCTACTGCAGTTGTCTCACGAAGCGTTCCACGAGCTTTCGCCGTGGGGGAATCTGGCATAGCTGCAGCGTCTGCTGGCACGAGGCGGCAGTGCTTTTGCGCTGGGAAGAAGAGCACGGCCCCTGGGTCTTCCCCGAGCCGCCGGAGCTTGCCGAGGAGCGGCGCCGGGAGGAGGCGCGCAAGCGCGAGGAGAAGGAGCGGGCGCGCCTGATCAAAGAGGAGAAGGAGCGGCAGAAGGCGGAAAAGGCCAGGCGTGAGGCCGAAAAGAAGGCCAAGGAAGCGCAGAAGCTCCCCGCTGCGGACTTTTTCCCCGGCGAGGAGCCGGAGGGCTGCTATTTCGATCTCAAGCGGGCGCTGAAAAAATGGAAGACCAATCAGTACGAGGTGGAGCGGGCGGAAGCCATTCTCGCTTCGGGCACGGCGGAACTGCGTGACACGAGCCTCTCCTTCTCCCGCAGCGGTCAGCAGATGCTCTCCGCCACGGGCTACGTCGGCATGGATGACAATTTCAGTTATGCCCGCGTGAAGCTGCTTGCGGACGATATAGAGGGTCTTGACTGCAACTGCGGGCCATATTATTTCTATTACTCGACTCCCAGCTCCGGCGATGTGTGCGCGCACAAGCTCGTGCTCCTGACAAAGCTGCGCGAATACATCCACCGGGAAAACCCCGGCGACGCCACCGACAAGGCGGCGGACGCCTTTCTCACCGCGATGGACAACTACTGCAGCGCCCCCGCGCCGGAGACCGAAGCGGAGGTGCAGCGCCCGCGCCTGATCAAGATGTGGCCGAGGCTGCTGCTGGAGGACGGCAATCTTTCCCTCTCCTACAAGCTCGCGCAGGCGGGCGGGAGGGAGATGCTGCTGCACTCCTATGAGGGCTTTCTCTCGGCGCTGGAGGATCACACCATCTTTCAGCTCAACAAATCCACGTCCTTTGATTTCGGCGCGATGGATCTGACCGAGGAGAGCCTGCCCTGGCTCACCTTTTTGCAGCGGCGCATCAGCGAGACCGCGCTGGCCAACAGTCAGGTGTCCGGCAGCTTTTACAGCTCAAAGACGCTCAAGGTCAAAACGCGGGACACGCTCTCCGGCGCGATGCTCGACCGCTTTTATGAGCTGGCGGAGGGCATGGACGTGGAGTTCAGCCAGGGCGTCAAGCAGGTGGGGCTGCTGCACGTCGGGCACGACGCGATGCGCGTCACGCTCTCCACGGCGAGGATCCCGAAGAAGGGCACGATGCAGGGCGTTGAGATCACGGGTCGGATGCCGGTGATCCTCAAGGGCAGCGCCGGGAGCTACATGCTCACCGCAGGCAGCCTGAGCAAGATCACGAAGGAGGAGGAGCTTGCGCTCACGCCCTTCCGCGCCGCCTCCAACGCAGACGGCTTCATCCGCTTCCGCATCGGGCGGGAGCGGCTTGCGGAATACTACTACCGCAT
>CAJOFI010000198.1 GCA_905233595.1 uncultured Oscillospiraceae bacterium
GCTTGCAATACACAAAGTATTCCTGCGCTTTGACGCCTTGCTACAGGCGAAAAATCCTAAGCCATCTTTGCGCATCTTATTCCGTGGCAGTTCCTTATTCGATTGTGATTCCGGAGCATCTTCGGATGGCGTCGAAGGTCTCCTGGCTCAGATCGTGCTCGATCTTGCAGGCATCCTCCCGCGCGGTCTCCGGGCTGACGCCCATCTTCTCCAGAAGCTGGGTCAGCAGCTTGTGCCGCTCGTAAATGCTCGCCGCGATGGCCATGCCCTTGTCGGTCAGCGTAATGAGCCCGTCGGCGTCCATGGTGATATAGCCGTTTTCGCGCAGGCGCTTGGTGGCGTAGCTGACGCTGGGCTTCGTGACGCCGAGCTGCCCCGCGATGTCAACGGAGCGGATGTAGCCGTGCTTTTCCTTCATCATCAGCATAGCCTCCAGATAATCCTCCGCAGCCTTCTGGATTTTCATATGGGATCACCACCCTGTTGCTAAGATATTGACAGTGTACCAGCTTTTCCAAAAAAAAGCAAGCCCGTTTGGAAAAACATCACGACAAACGCATGAATGAAGAAACTGTAAACAACACGTCTTGCCTCCCCCTATGGGGGAGGTGGCATTTGCCGATCTCCCGCGAGGCAAATGACGGCAAGCTCGCTCGACAGCTCCCCCGGAGGGGGAGCCAAGCTCAATTGGTGCCGTTTTTTCAAATTGTTCACTCATGCGTTTGTCGTGAAAGGTCTTTGCAATCGGCATAACCTGTTGTATAATATGTAAATACACAAATTTCCTGTAAACGAGGCGCTTTTATGGATCGCAATCAAAAAATCGTACGCA
Source organism: uncultured Oscillospiraceae bacterium (assembly GCA_905233595.1). Classification (GTDB taxonomy): domain Bacteria; phylum Bacillota; class Clostridia; order Oscillospirales; family Oscillospiraceae; genus Limivicinus. Next base: position 833 of record CAJOFI010000198.1, read on the forward strand.
CGAGTATGCTCGGCATCGGGGCAAACCTGCTGCTGGTCGTCTTCAAGCTGATCGTGGGTCTCGCGGCAAACTCCATCGCCGTGATCCTCGACGCGGTCAACAATCTGAGCGACGCGCTCTCCTCCCTCATCACGATCGTGGGCACCCGGCTCGCCGGGCGCAAGCCGGATAAGAAGCACCCCTTCGGGCACGGGCGCATCGAGTATCTGACCGGGATGCTCATCGCGGTGCTGGTGCTCTTCGCGGGGCTTACCTCGCTCAAGGAGTCAGTGGAGCAGATCATCCACCCCGAGGCCGCGAGCTACACCGCCGTCTCCCTCATCGTGATCGCGGCGGCGGTGCTGGTAAAGCTCCTCATGGGGCGCTACGTGAAGAAGACCGGCGAGGAGCTTCACTCCCAGGCGCTCGTCGCCTCCGGGTCGGACGCCTCCTTCGACGCGGTGCTCTCCATCGCGACGCTCGTCGGCGCGCTGCTGAGCATGCTCTGGGGGCTCAGGCTCGAGGGCTGGCTCGGCGCGGTGATCTCCGGCTTCATCATCAAGGCGGGCGTGGAGATGCTGCTTGAGGCGCTCAGCAGCATCACCGGCGAGCGCCCGGACAGCGAGCTGAGCGAGAAGCTGCGCGAGGCCGTGTGCGGCTACGAGGGCGTGCACGGGGCTTACGACCTCGTCATGCACAACTACGGCCCGACGAACATCATCGCCTCCGTCCACATCGAGGTGGACGACGAGATGACCGCTCGCGACATCCACCGCCTCACGCGGCAGATCTCCTCGGACATCTACCAACGCTTCGGCATCATCCTGACCGTGGGCATCTACGCCTCCGGCAACGGCAGCGACAAGAGCGCCGCCATGCGCGCCCAGCTCGTCAAGCTCCTGCGGGAGTACCCCGGCGTGCTGCAGATGCACGGCTTCTTCGTGGACGAGGAGAAAAAGCGCGTCATGTTCGATCTGATCTTCGACTTCTCCGCCGACGGCAAGGCAATCTGCGAGGAGATCCACGAGAAGCTCCAGGCCCTCTGGCCGGACTACCAGATCGACGTGGTGCTCGACACCGATTTCAGCGATTAACGAAATTCAAGCATATAAACCAAGGAACTGTGCAGAAATAAATTGTGCAAAGATGGCGTAGGATTTTTCGCCTGTAGCGAGGCGGAAAATCGCAGGAATACTTTGTGTATTTCAAACTTTGATTAATCAGCGGTTCCTTAGAAAAAAGCTTTTCTACTTTGTTTGCATATGCTATAATGACGGTAGATATTTGCTTTAAGGTGAACATACCATGTACAAACCCCTTGCAGACGAGATCCGCCCCGCGTCGCTGGACGACGTGGTGGGGCAGCGGCACATCCTTGGGCGAAACGGAATGCTGCGGCGCATCGTGGAGAGCGGGCAGATCCCGAACATGATCTTCTACGGCCCCTCCGGCACGGGCAAGACCACGGTCGCGCGCATCATCGCCGAGCGCACGAACCGCACCCTGCGCAAGCTGAACGCCACCACCGCCGGCATCGCGGATGTCAAGCGCATCATCGACGAGCTGGACACCTTTCTGACTCCGGGCGGCGTGCTGCTGTACCTGGACGAGATCCAGTATTTCAACAAAAAACAGCAGCAGTCCCTGCTGGAATTCATCGAGGACGGGCGCATCACGCTCATCGCCTCCACGACGGAGAACCCCTATTTCTACGTTTTCAACGCGATTTTGAGCCGCTCGACGGTCTTCGAGTTCAAGCCCATCACGCCCGCCGACGCGGAAAAGGCGGTCATGCGGGCGGTGGAGATCATGAACGCCCGGCGCGAGACGCCGCTGACGCTCGAGCAGGGCGTCACGGCGCGCATCGCCTCCGGCTGCGGCGGGGACGTGCGCAAGGCCATCAACGCGGTGGAGCTGCTCTTCACCGCCGCCTGGGATCGCGACACGATCAGCCTTGCCGACGCGGAGACCATCTCCCAGCGCAGCGCCATGCGCTATGACCGGGAGGGGGACGATCATTTTGACATCCTCTCGGCGCTGATGAAGTCCCTGCGCGGCTCGGATGCCGACGCGGCGCTGCACTATCTGGCGCGGCTTTTGGAGGCGGGGGATCTGATCGGCGCCTGCCGCCGCATCCTCTGCTCGGCGAGCGAGGACGTGGGGCTTGCCTGGCCGCAGGCGGTGCCCATCGTGAAGGCCTGCGTGGACTCCGCGCTGCAGCTCGGCCTGCCGGAGGCGAAGCTCCCCCTGGCCGAGGCGGTGATCCTGCTTGCCACCGCGCCCAAGTCCAACACCGGCGTCATGGCGATCGAAAAAGCCTGGGCGGACGTGAAGGCCGGAAAGACCGGCGGCATCCCGCGTGAGCTGCAAAACGTCCACGCCGACGGCACGGGCTTCGAGCGCGAGCAGGGCTACAAATACCCCCACGACTACCCCGGCCATTGGGTGCGCCAGCAGTACCTGCCGGACGAGCTTCTCGGCGTACGCTACTACGACTACGGCGACAACAAGACCGAACAGGCCGCAAAAGCATACTGGGAAAGGATCAAAAAGTGAATAATGAATAGTGAATGGTGAATCGTTGCGGAGCGACACCATAACTTTTCACTTTTCACTGTTCACTCTTCACTTTTCACTATGCAGAGCCATGGACGTTCAGATCGGTGACATTTTGACCATGAAAAAGCCCCACCCCTGCGGGAGCCGGGAGTGGGCGGTGCTGCGCGTCGGGGCGGATTTCCGTCTCCGCTGCCTCGGCTGCGGGCACGAGGTCATGGGCTCGCGCGCAAAGCTTGAAAAGAGCATACGCCAGGTGCGGCGGGGCGAGGCATGAACGTCTGCTACATGCTGCGCTGCGCGGACGGGAGCCTCTACACCGGCTGGACAAACGACCTCGAGGCGCGTCTGCGCGCCCACAACGAGGGGCGCGGCGGCAAATACACCCGCAGCCACCGCCCGGTGACGCTCGCCTGGTACGAGGTCTTCGACACCCGCGAGCAGGCCATGAGCCGCGAGTGGCACCTCAAGCGCCTGGGCAAGAGGGAGAAGGAAGCCCTCGCCGCGTCTTTTTTGCAAAAACGGTTGACTCCCGGCCCCTGCGATGGTAGCATGACAGAAGAAGCGAAGAACCCACCCATATTCAAAATAGATCAGCAGGAGGAGAATCCTATGTTCGACATTACCGCCATCGGCGAAATCCTGATCGACCTGACCCAATCCGGCCTGACGGAGCAGGGTATCCCCCGTTTTGACGCAAATCCCGGCGGCGCGCCGGCGAACCTCGCGGTCGCGGCCTCCCGCCTCGGGGCGAAGAGCGCCTACGTCGGCCGCGTCGGGCGCGACAGCTTCGGCGATTTCCTGCGCGGCACGCTGGAGCGCAACGGCGTGGACGTCTCCGGCATGAGCGTGGACCCGGTGCAGCACACGACGCTGGCCGTCGTCTCCCTGGATCCGAGCGGTGAGCGCAGCTTCAGCTTCTACCGCGACCCCAGCGCGGACGTGAACCTCCGCTTTGAGGACGTGCCAGCGGCGCTGCTGGAGAACACGAAGCTTCTGCACTTCG
>CAJOFI010000199.1 GCA_905233595.1 uncultured Oscillospiraceae bacterium
CTGGGCGAACCGGGCTGTGAGGAATCCACAGTCGCAGGAACCGTGCTGACTTTCATGGGCAAAAAGCCCGGAGAGTCTGGGCTTGATCCAGTGTTTATCTTGGCTGCCGTGCTTGAGTGGGCAGGAATCGCCACAAACGGCAGAGGGGAGGTTGCACTGACGGCATCATATAGGTGCAGCTTATGATTTGTTTTCTCGCGGCAGCTTTCCTTAGCTTTTGGTGGAATCTTCTGTTTAAAAATAACAAATGGTAAAGAAGCACAATTGAATGTGAAAAAGCGGTCAGTTCTGTCGCTTTGCTGGGTTTGGGGAAGGCACTCCCCAACAAGTCTTGACCAAGGCAAAAGTTTGAAACTACCGGAATTCGGGCTACGGGTCGATACTTGCTCTTAATAAGAAACCATTACATCACAAGCACGAACAACACGGGCTTGTATCCTTAACTGAGTGAATCCCCGGTCTTGGCTCCCCCTCCGGGGGAGCTGTCGCGAAGCGACTGAGAGGGCTCCCTGTCCTCCCCTAAAAAATTTGCCATGTTGGTGTATGTACCAACGTGGCAATTTTTTAATCCGTCGCGAAGCGACACCATAATTATTCATTCTTCATTCTTCAGTTTTCAGTTTTTCCCGGCACCCCCTGGCTCCCCTGCAAGGGGGAGCCGTTATTTACGTCTCCACCGCACAAATATTCACAAACAGGCTATTGAAAAAAAACAAAAAAACTCTATAATAATCTTAGCCGATCCTTCCGAGGGCGCGGCGCCCTCATCACTCTTTGTACAGAGCACAGAACGAACATGAAAAGTATCTTTTTCCGCAATTTCTTTGCCACGGCGCTGCTGGTGTTCATGAGCTTTCTGATCATCGCGCTGTCCTTTGTGGGCATCGGGCGCACCTACGTCATCAGCGACTACCGGCGCGGCATGGAGAACAGCGCGCGCGAGGTGGCGCGCACGGCCTCGGCGATCGCGCAGGGCGACTCGCTCTCGAGCTGGGTGCTGAGCATGTCCATCAGCTCCATCTCCCACGCCACGGGGGATCACGTCTTCATCACGGACGCGCAGGGCGTGATCGTGAGCTGCTCGGACAAGAACCCGATGTGCGAGCACCTGGGCGTGCAGCTTTCGGAGCAGACGATGCACAGCGTAAGCCTCGGCGGCTATGACGAGCTGAGCGATCTCGACGGGCTCTACCACAGTCGGCGCTACGTCGTGGCCGAGCCGATCCCCGCCTACCAGGGGGACGAGCTGCTGGGCTACGCCTTTGTCTCCAACCAGGTGGACCGCATGCTCGACGCCTGGACGACGATCCTGATGATCTCGGCGATCGTCGGCGCGGGGGTCTTCTTCGCGGCGCTGCTGGTGACGCTGCTCTATTCGCGGCATATGTCCAAGCCCCTCGACGAGATGGCGGCGGCCTCCCGCAAGTTTGCGCGGGGGGACTTCTCGGTGCGCGTCCGCCAGACGGAGGACCCGACGGGCGAGATGGGCGCGCTCATCGACTCCTTCAACAAGATGGCGGACTCTCTCGAGCAGTCGGAGAAGCGGCGCAGCGAGTTCATCGCGAACATTTCGCACGAGCTGCGCACGCCCATGACCACGATCGCGGGCTTTGCCGACGGCATCCTCGACGGCACCATCCCCCCGGAGGAGGAGCGGAAATACCTCGTCTCCATCCGGGACGAGACGCGCCGCCTCTCCCGCCTGGTGCGGGACATGCTGGGCGTCTCCCAGGCGCGCGCCCGCGCCTCGGACGCGAGCCGCCGCACGGTCTTTGACGTTTCGGAGCTCATCGTGCAGACGCTTCTGAGCTTTGAGAGCCGCGCGACGAAGAAGAACCTCGACGTGGACCCCCAGCTTCCAGACAATCCGATCCTCGTGCGCGCGGACAAGGACGCGATCACGCAGGTCATCTACAACCTGCTGGATAACGCGGTGAAGTTTGCCGCGCCCGGAAGCTGCCTTGTGCTGAAGCTCTACAAGGACAACGGCAAGGCCTACGTCTCCGTCAAGGACTACGGCGAGACGATCCCGCCGGACGATCTGCCCTTCATCTTTGACCGTTTCCACAAGTCCGACCGCTCGCGCAGCATGGACAAGGACGGCGTGGGGCTGGGGCTCTACCTTGTCAAAACCATCCTCAACAGCCATGATGAGGATATCGCCGTCAAGAGCGAGGACGGCATGACCGAATTTGTATTCACGCTCCCGTTAGCAGAGCAGCCGAAACAGAGGGATAAGTTTGAAACAAGAGCTACCGGCGTACAGAGAGAAAAAGGCATAGCAAACCAAGCTGCCTCAAAAGAGCCAGCCGATCAAAGTTATGTAAACTTTAATGGATCAAGCAGAGTCAGGAACAGACGGCTCGTCCTTGATGGTATATCCCCGCAT
>CAJOFI010000200.1:0-2385 GCA_905233595.1 uncultured Oscillospiraceae bacterium
CCCACAAGCGCCTGATCGACATCATGAGCCCGACCCAGAAGACCGTCGAGGCCCTGATGAGCCTGGAGCTTCCCGCCGGCGTCGAGATCGAGATCAAACTGTAAGGGATACATTATTAAATTGTCAGCGCCCACAGTCTGCAAGGGATCGGGAGCCGATCTCCCTGGGCAGACGGGTCATGTTGCGCGGTCGCCGTTACCGGCCGCCCAACCAATAACCGAAGGAGGAAAGCAATGAAAAACGCCATCATCGGCAAGAAGGTCGGCATGACGCAGATCTTCGACGAGACGGGTAAAGTCGTCCCGGTGACGGTCATTGAAGCCGGCCCCTGTGTGGTCGTGCAGAAGAAGACCGTCGAGAAGGAAGGCTACGATTCCGTCCAGCTCGGCTTTGAGGACATCGCCGAGAAGAAGCTGACGAAGCCTGAGAAGGGTCACTTCGAGAAGGCCTCCGTCGCACCCAAAAAGTACCTGCATGAGTTCCGTCTGGACGATTGCGCCGCCCTGAACGTGGGCGACGAGATCAAGGCGGACACGTTCGCGGAAGGCGACCACGTTGACGTCACCGGCGTCAGCAAAGGTAAGGGCTACGCGGGCGTTATCAAGCGCTGGGGCGCCCAGCGCACCCCCATGACCCACGGCGGCGGCCCGGTTCACCGTCACGCCGGCTCCATGGGCTCGTCCACCGATCCCTCCCGCATCTTCAAGGGAAAGATCGGCGCCGGCCACATGGGCGTCGAGCAGGTGACCGTGCAGAACCTTGACGTCGTAAAGGTCGATCCCGAGCTGAACATGATCGTCCTGCGCGGCGCGGTGCCCGGCCCCAAGGGCGGCATCGTCTACATCAAGAGCACCGTCAAGAAGATCGTCGAGAAGCACGCGGCCACCGCTGTCAGCGTCAACCCGCAGAAGGCTTCCGGCCGCAACCCGCAGAAGGCCTCTGCGCGTACCCGCTAAAAGAAAGGAGAGTAAAATATGCCTAAAGCGAAATTGGTCGATATGGCCGGCAAGCAGATCGGCGAGTATGAACTCTCCGAAGCCGTCTTCGGCATCGAGCCGAACGGCCCCGTCCTGCATTCCAGCGTAGTCAACTACCTGGCGAATCAGCGTCAGGGCACGCAGAGTGCGCTGACCAAGGGCGAGGTTTCCTACACCACCAAGAAGCCCTGGCGTCAGAAGGGCACGGGCCGCGCCCGCGCCGGTTATGCCGGAGCTCCCGAGTGGCGTCACGGCGGCGTGGCGTTTGCGCCGAAGCCCCGCGATTACAGCTACAGCCTCACCAAGAAGACCAAGCGTCTTGCGCTCCGCAGCGCGCTGTCCTCCAAGGCGGCTGACGAGAAGATCGTCGTCGTGGACGGCCTGCACATGGACGAGATCAAGACCAAGGCCTTCAAGCAGTTCCTGGACGCCGCCGGTATCGCCGGCAAGGCGCTCGTAATCACCGAGAATGTGGATGAAGCGGTCCTGAAGTCCGCCCGCAACATTGAGGGCGTTTCCGTCACCACCGCGACCATCCTCTCCCCCTACACGATCCTCTGCGGCGGCACCCTCGTGGTGGACAAAGCGGCGGTCGAGAAGATTGAGGAGGTGTTCGCCTGATGAAATCCGCGTATGATGTGATCATCGCTCCGGTCATCACCGAGCAGTCCATGGAAGACCTGGACATCAAAAAGTATGCGTTCAAGGTCGCGCCCGACGCCAACAAGATCGAGATCAAGAAGGCTGTCGAGGAGATCTTCGGCGTGACCGTCATCAAGGTCACCACCACGCATATGCACGGCAAGAAGCGCCAGCAGGGCCGCTATCCCGCGGGGAAGGCTGCCGACTGGAAGAAGGCCGTCGTAAAGCTCTCTGCCGACTCGAAGAACATTGAGATCTTCGAAGGCATGGCGTAAGGGAGGAATAAGAAATGGCTATTAAAACCTATAAGCCCGTAACGCCGTCCCGCCGTCACATGACGGTGTCCGGCTTCGAGGGCGTTGAGAAGCATGTCCGTCCCGAGCGCAGCCTGACCGAGAGCCTCAAGAAGCACGCCGGCCGCAACTCCTACGGACGCATCACCGTTCGCCATCACGGCGGCGGCAACAAGCAGAAGTACCGCGTCATCGACTGGAAGCGCCAGAAGGAAGGCATCGCCACCGTTCTGCGCCTTGAGTACGACCCGAACCGCTCCGCGTTCATCGCTCTCCTCCAGTATGAGGACGGCCAGAAGGCGTATATCGTCGCTCCTGCCGGCATCAAGGCGGGCGACACGGTCGAGGCCGGCCCCAACGCCGATATCAAGGCCGGCAACTGCCTGCCCCTCGCGAATATCCCCGTCGGTACCGTCATCCACAACATCGAGATGTATCCCGGCAAGGGCGCTCAGCTTGTCCGCGGCGCGGGC
>CAJOFI010000200.1:2422-2976 GCA_905233595.1 uncultured Oscillospiraceae bacterium
CGGCTCTGTCGGCAACGCCGATCACGCGAACGTCGCCATCGGTAAGGCCGGCCGCAAGCGCCACATGGGTTGGCGTCCCACCGTCCGCGGTTCCGTCATGAACCCGGTCGACCACCCCCATGGCGGTGGTGAGGGCAAGTCTCCTGTCGGCCGTCCCGGCCCTGTGACTCCCTGGGGCAAGCCCACTCTCGGCTACAAGACCCGCAAGACGAAGAACGCTTCCGACAAGTTCATCGTCAAGCGCCGCAATGCCAAATAAGGAGGGAAGACAATGAGCAGAAGCGTCAAGAAAGGCCCGTTCGCCGCACCCGAGCTGCTGAAGCGGGTGGACGAGATGAACAAGGCGGGCGAAAAGAAGGTTCTCAAGACCTGGAGCCGTGCCAGCACCATCTTCCCGTCCTTCGTAGGCCACACCATTGCCGTCCACGACGGACGCCGTCACGTTCCCGTATACGTTACCGAGGATATGGTCGGCCACAAGCTGGGCGAGTTTGCGCCGACGCGTACCTTCCGTGGTCACGCGGGCAGCAAGACCAAGTAAGGGGGAGCGAACA
>CAJOFI010000201.1 GCA_905233595.1 uncultured Oscillospiraceae bacterium
CCCGCCGGCGATTCCCATCGCCGCCAGACACCTCACATAACTCTTCATTCTGCGCTCCTCCTTTGGTGACATTCTGGTGACATCACAGGCGACAAGAGACCCAAAAAGAATCTATCGCGCCATGAATGACGCGATAGTACCATAATTTGCCCCCACGCGCAAGCGAAAACGTCACAGGGCAAGGATTCCAAATCCGGGGGATATGTGTTTCATCGCCTTCGCCGAACTTTTCAGCGAGGCACCAAAGGGCGTTTTCGGAGAAGCCCCCCCTTTCCCCCGCCGCAACGGAGGCTCCTTCCTTGTGGTTGACTCCCCTGCCGCCCCCCTGCCCGTTCAGGCCACGAGATGGCAGCGCCGCATCCGAAACGCCCTGGGAGCGACCTTCGGCACCGACGCGAGGCCAAATACGAGTAGTGCCAGAAAGAGCATCTTGGCCCACATCTCCTGCGTGGGCTTGCGGCATCCTTCGGAAAGGCGCGACAGCACGCCCGTGTCGAAGACCTGCCACAACGCGTAGGCGATTTGCATCAGGACATGGTAGTTTCTCCCCGCCGTGTCGTCGTTGCAGAAGGTGTGCTCCAGGCCGAACCCGCCATGCTTCTCGACGCGGAAGCCGCCCTCGACGTTCCACCGCCGCCGCCCCCACGCCGCCACCTCAAGCGCGCGCTTCGCGTCCGCCACCTCGAAGCTCGTCGCGAACGCGCCGAAGTACGCGCCCGCATCCTCCGTGCGCTCCCACGTGAAGTACGTCACGACGCGGAAGTCCTCGCCGTCGCCGAGCTCGTAGGCGCACTCCCTGGCGTCCACCCACGAAACGACACCCACCGTGCGCTCCGCCCCGTCCGAGCCCTTCGCCTTGACCCAGGCGCACTTCCCGACGCGACGCTTCGCCGACTGCACCGCCCCGTACGCCTTCGGCATCGCGCCCTCCTTGAACACGAGGATGAACTCCCACTTGTTCTTCCGGCACGCCTCCATTATCGGCCTGCTGCAGTAGAGCGCGTCCCCGACGATGCAGAAGGCCTGCTTCGGGAACAGCTCCTTCAGCCGCGCGGCAAGGCGCAGGAACGCCCGGTACTCGCAGTCCTGCTTCTCCCTCTCGGAGTCGTAGGCGTCGACGGCCTCGGTCAGGAGCGGGATGTCCCAGCCCCACGGCGTGACGATCCGCGCCTCCAGCGCATAGCGCCGCTTCTCCTTGTCGGAAAGCGCGGCGCCGCGCTTGCGCTCGCACAGCGTCCCGTCCACCGCGACGCAGAGACAGCCCCACAGCATCGCGTCCCTGAACCACTTCGACCTGATCAGGTAGCGCACGAGCTGCACGAGCACGGACTCCAGCTCCGCCGTGGACACGTCCGCGAGGAGGTTCCGGCACGTCTGCGAGCAGGCCGTGTGCAGCTCCGGGTCGTCCGGGGCGTAGGGCTGGCCCGAGAGCTCGAACACCGTCTGCGAGTACGCGCGGGCGTTGCGCGCCGCGTCCATCTGGTTCCGGCTCCTCAGGTGCTGGAAGAACCCGAGGATCACCGTCCAGTACAGCGTCAGCGACGAATACGAGCAGCTCGCCTCGTCCCGCGTCCCGACGAGGCCGACGAGAAGCGGGTTGAGGACCTTGCGGAACGGCTCTACGAACCCCCTCAGCGCCCTGAGCGCTTCCGCGTAGTCCGGCTGCGCGGCCGGCCTGCGCCCGAAGAACTTGAACTTGTGCTGCCCCCAGGCGTCGCCTTTCTCGGCGCCGAGGACGCGAGGATTGACCTTGAACAGTCGCCCAGCTCCTTCAAAAGGCCCTTCGCCTCCCTCCAGCGCCGGATCCAGCCCCGCACCTCCTCCACCGAGGACATCGGCACGTAGAGCGTCTGCGTCCTCCCGTTCACCTTGCGCGTCAGGTGCCAGTGGGCCGCGGAGCCCGCCGTCACGCGGGAGAGCGAACCCTCTATCACCTGCCCGTCCGTGAGCAGCTTCTTCAGCCTGCTCGCCACCCGCCTGTAAGCGGCCGTCAGTCTCGTTTTTTTAATCATAGGCGTAATTATACTTATATTTCCGGCGAAAGTCAAGGGGGTACGCGAGATTTTTTACAAAAAAGTTTCCGGGGCGTCCCGGCCGATGCGCCGAAACGCCCCGAATCCTGCGGCGACAAGGCCGCGGTCAGCGATTGAGACTTATTCTACTTTTGGAATCCTTGCACGTTTTACTCTCCGGAGCCGTACTCGCGCCCCCCGGCGGCAGGATATGATGACTGCCAGTTGTCCGAAAAATTGTTATTATATACAATTTTGTACGAAAATAGGGATAGTTAATTGACAATTAACTAAAAATTTAAAATGATTTAATAAAAGCACTTGAAACTTTTGTGATTTTATGCTAATATAATAATGTATCATTTTATG
>CAJOFI010000202.1 GCA_905233595.1 uncultured Oscillospiraceae bacterium
GACCTGCGGGAGCGCAAAAAGGTCAAGCTCACGCAGGAAGAGTGCCGCTACGGCTACCGCGATTCGCTGTTCAAGCAGCCGGAGAACAAGGGCCGTTACATCGTCACGAGCGTGCTTTTCCGCCTAACGCGAAAGCATTCCCCGAAGCTGGAGTACAAGGGCGTTCGCGACGCGCTGGGCGGCGTGGAGCCGCAGACGCCGCAGGAAGTGCGCGAAGCGATTATCCGCATCCGCCGGGAGAAACTGCCCGATCCCGAGGAGATCGGCAGCGCCGGCAGCTTCTTCAAAAACCCGGTCGTGAGCCGGGAGCAGTTCGCGCGCATCTCCCCCGACGGGAGCGCGCCCCACTACGACCTGCCGGACGGCACGGTCAAAGTCCCCGCCGCCTGGCTGATCGACCGGTGCGGCTTCAAGGGGGCCGTCGAAGGCGGCGCGGCCTCCCCGCAGGAGGTCCTCGCGCTCGAGCAGCGGATCATCAACGGGGTGCAGGAGCGCTTCGGCGTCACCCTCCACCCGGAAGTAGAGCATATATGAGCAGTTTTGTCATCGAAGGCGGGCATCGCCTGAGCGGCGAGATCTACCCCCAGGGCGCGAAGAACGAGGCCCTGGAGGTCATCAGCGCCGTCCTCCTCACCGCAGAGCCGGTCACCATCTCCAACGTCCCGGAGATCCTGGACGTGAAGAACCTCATCGCCCTGCTGCAGGGCATGGGCGTGGGCGTTGAGCGCCGCGCCAAGGGGGTCTACACCTTCACGGCGAACCACGTCAACGAGTTCTACATCCGCAGCGCGGAATTCGTCCAGAAGTGCGCCCAGTTGCGCGGGTCGGTGCTCGTCGTGGGTCCGCTCCTCGCGCGTTTCGGCAGCGCCTTCTTCCCCAAGCCGGGCGGCGACAAGATCGGCCGGCGCAGGGTGGACACCCACATCGAGGGCTTCATGCGCCTGGGCGCGAAATGCGCCTACGACACAGCCAAGCGGGCCTACAACCTCTCCTCGGGCCGCTCCATGAAGGGCTGCTACATGCTGCTGGACGAGGCCTCCGTGACCGGTACGGCCAACATCGTGATGGCCGCGACCCTCGCCGAGGGCACCACCACCATCTACAACGCCGCCTGCGAACCCTACGTGCAGCAGCTCTGCAAGCTGCTCACCGCCATGGGCGCGCAGATCGAGGGCATTGGTTCCAACCTGCTCACCATCCATGGCGTGAAGAAGCTCCACGGGGCTGAGCACACCATCCTGCCGGACATGATCGAGGTCGGCTCCTTCATCGGCATGGCCGCGATCACACAGAGCGAGCTCACCATCAAGAATGTCTCTTGGGCCAACCTGGGCATTATCCCGGAGCACTTCCGCCGCCTGGGCGTCAAGCTCGAGCAGCGAGGCGACGACATCTACATCCCCGCCCAGAAGAGCTACGAGATCGAATCCTTCATCGACGGCTCCATCATGACCATCGCGGACGCCCCCTGGCCGGGCATGACCCCGGACCTGCTGAGCGTACTGCTGGTCGTGGCCACGCAGTGCAAGGGCAGCGTGCTGATCCACCAGAAGATGTTCGAGAGCCGCCTGTTCTTCGTCGACAAGCTGATCGACATGGGCGCGCAGATCATCCTCTGCGACCCGCACCGGGCCGTGGTCATCGGCCATGACCACCGGATCACCTTGAAGGCGGCCCGCCTGGTCTCACCCGATATCCGCGCCGGTATCGCGATGCTCCTCGCCGCGATGAGCGCGAAGGGAACCTCCACGATTGACAACATCGAGCAGATCGACCGCGGCTACGAGAACATCGAGGGCCGCCTGAACGCCCTCGGGGCGCATATTACGCGCGAGTAGCGGCCTTGCCCCCGCGGTCTTGGAGAGGCCTGCGGAATCGCGTTTTGTAAGAGGCTTTGTGTCAATAAGTTAGAAAGCGACGGCCCGCAGACCCCTTTCTTTTTGGGCAGGTCTGTAGAGGGGCTAAATACAAGTGATTGATAATCAGTTCGTTATAAAGTGCCTGTCCGCAGGCCTCATTGACAGGATGGAATTCAACAGACTTTTTTCAGCAGACGTCCCCTCCTTTATGCGGAGCCCGGTCCGGGAAATCTTCCGAAAGGTGGATCTTTCTGCCATCTGTTCGTTCGCAGGGGGCTATCCGGCGGCCGTGACCTTCCCGGTGGAGGACTTGCGGCATCTCCCGGGCCTCGTGCTGGACAAGTATGGGACCAAGTCGCTGCAATACGGTGCTACCCAGGGAGTTCCTGAACTGCGGGAGGCCATTGCGAAGCGCTATGGCGTCCCCGTTTCCCGGGTGCAGATCACGACATCGTCCCAGCAGGGCATCGACGTATGCACCCGCATCCTTTGCGACCCGGGCGATGTGATTCTCAC
>CAJOFI010000203.1 GCA_905233595.1 uncultured Oscillospiraceae bacterium
CGGTATCGCCGCCCCCGCCGAGGAGCACATCCGCGCGGACGGTACCCGCTATCGCTGGGCGCACGGCGGTCTGTTCCACGTCTGCGGGGAGAGCCCCGTCGTTGCCGACTGCGCCTTCACCCGCAACGACGTGCAGGGCGCGGGCATGTACTTTAACTACGACGGCGAGAACGCCGGAACCGTGGCGGACGGCACGGGCAGGGCGCTGGAGCTCTCTGACCTCTATACGATGGAGCAGCAGCCCTACATGACGCCCTACTACGGCCCGCGGCAGCCCGAGGCGCTGCCCCCGGAGGGCGAGGTGAACGAGCGCGGCGAAACCGTCTACCATGTGGACAACGCGGACGATTTTCTCGCCGCCATCGGGAACGACACGACCATCTACGTCGATTGCGAGCTGCTGGACTTCTCCACGGCCTCCAACTACGGCGGCTACGGCAGCAACTTCTACTACTGGCGCGACGAATTTGACGGTCCCAACCTCGTCATCACGGGCGTGGAGAATCTCCACATCATCGGCCGGGGCAAGCTTCTGACGACGCTGCAGGCCGTGCCCCGTTACGCCGAGGTGCTGAACTTCGACTCCTGCTCGAACGTCTCCGTGGAGGAGCTGACCGCCGGGCACCTCCGGGAAGCCCCCGGCTCCTGCGCGGGCGACGTGCTGGAGTTCACCAACTGCGGGGAGATCGCGGTGCGCGGCTGCGGGCTCTTCGGCTGCGGCGTCAACGGCATCCTCGCGAACAACTGCGCGGGCATCACCGTGGAGGACACGGAGATCTTCGAGTGCTCCAACATGGGCGCGCAGTTTTCCAACTGCAAGGGCATCACCTTCACCGGCTGCACCATCCACGACTGTAGCTACGACAGCATCCTACTCTTCAACTGCGACCTCGCGAGCTGGAACGGCGCGGCGCTGCGCGAGGGCTTGAACAACGTGAAATGATCCAGACAGCGCCGTCGGAACGAAAGGAAGTATTGCATGAAACACATCCAAACATCCGTTCTTGCCGGAATTCTGGCGGCGCTCATGCTGCTGACGGCCGCCTGCGGGCGCGAGACGAAGGACGAGCCCGTCCCCGAGGAATACCAGCAGTCCGCGCTGGTGATCTTCGAGTAAGACCGAAGGGGGCTGAGAAAAAACTTCGTTTTTTCTCAGCCCCCGGTCTTACAGTTTTCAGTTTTCAGTTTTATCCGGCGAAGCTCGCCGCGGCGTTGGCGCCGGCGAGACGCCCGGAGGTCAGCGCCCAGCCCTGCGCGCAGCCGCCGTAGGTGACGTAAGCCTTGTTGGACTCGTTGAGCGTGCCCAGGGAGTCGTTGCCGACCACGAAGACGTTCTCAACGGGCGTGCCGTCCTCCTTGAGGAGGTTGATGTTCGTATCCACGTCGAGGCCGCCGCAGGTGCTGTAAACGTAGGCCGCGCCCTTGATGCACCAGAGCTTACCCTCGGTCTGACCGTGCACGTCGTCAAGCTGGATGTCGATGCCGAGCTTGGCCTCCAGATCCTCCAGCGAATCGGCAACGATCACGTCGTTGAACTTCTCGCCCATCGCCATGATCTCATCGAGGTTGGCAACCGGCGTTCCCGCCTCGTAGCTGCCGCCCTGGTTGAAGAACATGGGGGAAATGAACTCGATGAGGCCGTTTTCCTTGATGGAATTGTATTCCTCCTCATTGATGAGGACGTAGTAGTTCGCGCCCGCCTCCCAGGCGTTGAAGGAGATGCCGAGGCCGTTGTAGTTGCCGTCGAAGCTCTCGCCCCTGGAGTCAATGATCTGGTAGTTGAGATCCTGCGCCAGGGAGGAGAGGATGCTCTTGTCGTCGTTGGAGTAGTCGTCGGAGCGGATGATGGTGTCGAGCGCCGCGATGTGATCCTCCACCGCCACGTCCTCGTTGTACAGCGCGCCGCCCAGCTTGAGCGCCTCGGAGATGCCGAAGCCGTCGCACTGGGTCATGCCCTTGGTGTGCCACACCGCACCGGTGTACTTCTGGGTCATCTCGGCGTTGCCGATGTAGCCGCCGGAGGCGAGGATCACGGAATCGCCGTAGACCATGTAGGTCGTGCCGTCATAGTACTCGGCCTCGACGCCGATGACCTTGCCCGCGTCGTCGGTGAGCAGCGCCTTCGCGGTCAGCTCGGTGACGTAGTCGTTCTTCTCGTTCATGGCCTTGGCCTTCACGAGGGCGTTGTTGTAGGCGGTGTCCTTATCCATGTACATGGTCCAGAGCGGCCAGCCGTGGAAATCGTAGAAGGCGAACATGTTGGGCAGGAACTGGAAGTCCCAGTTGTCCATGAGCCAGGCAAAGGTCTCGCCGCTCTCGGCGATGAAGAGGCGCACGATCTCCTCCTTGGCGTCACCTTCGGTGTCCTCCA
>CAJOFI010000204.1 GCA_905233595.1 uncultured Oscillospiraceae bacterium
GATCAACGCCAGGCCTCGTAAGGTTCTTAACTTTCGTTCTGCACAGTTCCTATGGGATCTTGAACTCCTTCACTGTTGCACTTAGTTTGACAATTCACTGTCTGCGCTTCCCGCCTCAGCCGGCAAGGATCTCGGCCTTCAGAACGCCCTCCATGCGGGCCAGGGTCCTGAGCAGTTCCTCCGCGCCGCGCTCGACTTCCGTCGTTTCGGCGGAGATCGTCACCGACGCGCAGCCGTTGGTCGGGATCGTCTGGTGGATCGTGAGTATATTTGCGCCGAATTGGGCAAAAATGGACAGTATGGAAGACAGCAGACCCGTCACGTCCCGCAGGATGAGCTGAAAAGTCAGGATGCGGCCCGCCATCAGGTTCTGGAACGGGGAGATCGCGTCGCGGTACTTATAGAATGCGCTGCGGCTGATACCGGTCGCCTTCGCGGCCTCGTTGACCGTGCTGACCTCGCCGGTCTCGAGCAGCCACTTGGCCTGCGCGACCTTCAGGAACACCTCGGGAAGCGCGCTCGCCTCCACGATATAATACTTCGGCAGCTGTATCATCTGTCTTCCTCCTGTGCGCAAAGAAAATCCATTTGTTCATCTCTCACGTACATACTACCACATCCCCGCGCAAATTGCAAGGACGAAAGAAGGAATTTACTTGAAACAGCCGTGGAAGCTGCTCGCCTACGCTGCCTGCGGGATCGCCGGCCTGTGGCTGACGGCGAAGCTGCTTCTGCCGATCGGTCTGCCGTTTCTGCTCGGCTACGCGCTTTCCTATCTCGCGGGGGGCAGCGAGGGCGTCTGCGTCGCGGTGAGCTTTCTGGCGCTGCTTCTGAGCGGCTTGATTCTGGTGCTGAGCCAGAGAAAAAAGAAACATCAACAGGCCTTCACCTTTGACATTGTCCGGTGAAGGGGGAGGGAATATGATTAAAAGCATGACCGGCTACGGCAGCGCCAAGGGCACTGTCGAGGGGCTGGAGATCACCGTCGAGCTCAGGAGCGTCAACAACCGCTATCTCGATACCTCGGTGCGCCTGCCGCGTAGCTTCCTCTTCGCGGAGGAGGCGGTCAAGTCCTGCGTGCAGCGGCACATCAGCCGCGGCAAGGTGGACGTGTTCGTGTCCGTCAACAGCGCAAACGCCGGGGATATGGCGGTGCAGGTCAACGAGGCGCTTTTGAAGGGCTACGTCGAGGCCATCCGGCACATCGCCGAGGAGTACGGCCTGCCGGACGATCTGAGCGCGATGAACGTCGCGCGCTTTCCCGACGTGCTGAGCGTGGAGAAGAAGGATCTCGACGCCGACGCCATCTCCGCGGGGCTGACGCAGATCGCCGAGGAGGCGCTGCGCGACTTTGACAGCATGCGTCTGCGCGAGGGCGAAAAGCTGCGCGAGGACGTTTTGAACCGGCTCGAGACCATCGACAGCCTCGTGCGCACGGTGGAGGTGAAGTCGCCCGAGACCGTCGCGGCCTACCGCAGGCGGCTCGAGACGAAGATGGCGGAGGTGCTGGGCACCGCCGGGATCGACGAGAACCGCATCCTCGCCGAGGCCGCCGTTTTTGCCGATCACATCGCAGTGGACGAGGAGACCGTACGCCTGAGAAGCCACATGGCGCAGCTTCGCGCGATGATCGGCGGCAATTCCCCCACGGGCAGGAAGATCGACTTTCTCGTGCAGGAGTTCAACCGCGAGGCCAACACCATCGGCTCCAAGTGCCAGAATTCCGAGATCGCCCACGTGGTGGTGGATCTGAAATCCGAGATCGAGAAGATCCGCGAGCAGATCCAGAACATCGAGTAGGGGGCACCATGAAGCTGATCGCCATCGGCTTCGGCAACCTTGTGAGCGCGGAGCGCATCGTCTCCGTCGTCTCGCCGGAGTCGGCTCCCATCAAGCGCATGATCCAGGATGTGCGGGAGAAGGGCGCGCTGATCGACGCCTCCTTCGGCCGCAGCACGAAGTCCGTGCTCATCATGGACAGCGGGCACGTGATCCTCTCCGCCCTGCCGACGGAGACGATCAGCGCAAGGCTGGAGGGAAAAGAAACGGAGGACAGAAACAGTGTCTGAAAGAGGCAGATTGATCGTGATTTCCGGCCCCTCCGGGGCGGGGAAGAGCACCGTGGTGTTCAGAGCCATCGAGGGGCGGGAGGCACACGCAAGCCCCGCCCCGGCGAGCAGGACGGCCGGGAGTATTTCTTCATCGACCGGGAACGCTACGACGAGATGGTGCGGCAGGACGAGCTTTTGGAGCATGCCGAGTACGTCTCCAACGGCTACGGTACGCCGAGAGCCTACGTCGAGCAGAAGCTCAACGAGGGCATGAACGTCGTGCTGGACATTGAGATCCAGGGTGCGCGCCAGGTGCGCGGGAGAATGCCGGACGCCGTGATGATCTTCGTGATCCCCCCCTCCATGGAGGAGCTGAGGCGCAGGCTCGTGAGCCGCGGCACCGAGAGCCTTGACGTGATTGAGGGGCGGCTTGCCCGGGCGCGGCAGGAATACGCCGAGGCGGATTTCTACGACTATCTCATCGTAAACGACGACGCGGACAGCGCCGCCCGCGACTTTGCCGCCATCGTCCGTGCCGAGCACCTTCGCGCGAAGGATCGCCTGCATTTGCTGCATAAATAAACCGTTCAATTGTAAATTCCCGCATTTTTGCGGAGGAAATGGAGAAGAACTATCATGATGCTTTATCCCCCCGTTGCAGAACTTGTTGACAAAATCGGCAGCCGCTACCAGCTCGTGAACCTGGTCGCCCGCCGTGCGCGCGTGCTCTCCGCCGAGGCGGAGGCCAAGCAGATCCCCATGGATCGCAAGCCCGTCTCCTCTGCCATCGACGAGGTGTACACCGGGAAGCTCTCCATCAAGTAAGCCCCTTCATGGCGAGGCTGGTTGCAAAAATCGCGGTTTCCGCCGCCACATATTGGATCGATCGTCCCTACGACTATCTGGTTCCGGAGGCGCTGGCGGATCGCGCGAGGCCGGGGATGCGGGTCTACGTGCCCTTCGCCCGGGGCAACCGGCGCAGCGAGGGGCTGATCCTCGCGCTCAGCGACCACAGCGAGTATGAGCAGCTCAAGCCCATTGAGCTGCTGCTCGACGAGGAGCCGGTGCTCGATGAGGAGCAGCTCAGGCTGGCGCTCTTCATGCGCGAGCGCTTTTTCTGCACGGTCTACGCGGCGGTGAAGGCGATCCTCCCCGCAGGGCTCTGGTTCAACGATGAGGGCGAGCAGCGCGTGCACGACAAGACCGTGGAGATGGCGCGCCTTACGATCGCGCCGGAGGACGCGCTTGAGATCGCTGCCCAAAAGCGCCTGCGCTCCAAGCCGCAGGCCAACATGCTGGAGCTTCTGTGCTCCTTCCCGGCGCTCTCCTCGCGGGAGCTGATGCAGCATGCCGGCGCGAAGCGGCAGAGCCTCAAGGCGCTCGTGAGCGCGGAGCTGGTGGAGCTCTACCAGCAGGAGGTCTACCGCCGCCCGGAGGTCTTCGTCGGGGAGACGGAGGCTCTGCCCGTGCTCAACGCCGGGCAGCAGAGCGCCTTCGACGGCATCAGCGCCCTGGCCTCGAGCGGAAAGGCCGGGGCTGCGCTGCTTTTCGGCGTGACCGGCAGCGGCAAGACCAGCGTCTATATCCATCTGATCGCCCAGACGCTTTCGCAGGGGCGCTCGGCCATTCTGCTCGTGCCGGAGATCGCGCTCACGCCACAGATGCTGCACACCTTCTCCTCCCACTTCGGAAACGAGGTCGCCGTGCTGCACTCCAGCCTCTCCACCGGGGAGCGCTACGACGAGTGGAAGCGGGTGCGCGCCGGGAAGGCGCGGCTCGTCATCGGCACGCGCAGCGCCGTCTTCGCGCCCTGCCGGAACCTCGGCCTCATCATCATCGACGAGGAGCAGGAGGAGACCTACAAATCCGAAAACTCCCCGCGCTACAACGCGCGGGACATCGCAAAATTCCGCTGCGCGCGATCAGGCTGCCTGCTGCTGCTCGGCTCCGCCACGCCGGATATCGTCAGCCGCTACGCCGCCGAGACCGGGCGCTACGCCTATTTCCGCCTCGAGACGCGCTACAACGAGCGGGAGCTTCCCGCCGTGAGCATCGTGGATATGAAGCGGGAGCTGCGGCGCGGCAACGGCGGCAGCATCAGCAAGCTTCTGCGCGACGAGATCGCCCAGAACATCGAGCGCGGCGAGCAGAGCATCCTCTTCATCAACCGCCGGGGCGCGCACAAGCTCGTGAGCTGCGGCGACTGCGGCTACACCTACCGCTGCCCGCGCTGCAGCGTGTCGCTGACCTATCACAGCGCGAACAAGCGCCTGATCTGCCATTACTGCGCCTACTCCCGCCGCGTGGACGAGAGTTGCCCCGACTGCGGCGGTACGCTCAAGTACATCGGCGTCGGAACCCAGACGGTGGAGACGGAGCTGCACGAGCTTTTCCCCGACATTGCGATCATGCGCATGGATACCGACACTGTCGCGCCCGC
>CAJOFI010000205.1 GCA_905233595.1 uncultured Oscillospiraceae bacterium
TTCCGGAACTCCACGGACAGGGGATAGCCGGTCTCGTCCTCCCGGGTGACGACGAAGTCGTCCATATAGCCCAGCGAGGGCTTGAGCAGGTAAATCTCCTTGCCATCCTCCTCGACGGTCTGAACGATGTGTCCGTGCTCCCACTGCACCTCCTCGTCCGCGAGGATCACCGCGAGGAACGTGCAGTCCGCGCCGTCCACGGCGATGATGCCGTGGGGCTTGCCGGAGTCATAGTAGATGCAGTCGCCGGGGCCGAGGGTCTCGGTGTGCTCGCCGATCTTGATCTTCATGTGACCGTCGATGATGAGGTCGAACTCCTGCCCCTTGTGCGTGACCTGATGGATGGGCTTGTGCTGCTCCTCTTCGCTGTACTCGTAGCGCACCCAGTAGGGGTCCGCCTTGCGGTTCTTGAACAGCGGCGCGATGGAGCTGATCTCGATGCCCGGCTCCTTGGCGGTGAGCTGGCCCTTGCCGCGGCGGGTGACGGCGTAGCCGGTCAGACGCGGCGTGTCGCCCTCCATCAGCTCCATGATCTCCACGCCGAAGGTCAGCGCGCACTTGTGGATGAAGGTGAAGGGGAGATCGGTCTCGCCGCGCTCGTAGACCTGATATTCGTCGAGATCGACGCCGGTCATTTGCGCCATCTCCTGCTCGCTGTAGCCGCTTAAGATGCGCAGCTCGCGGATGCGCTCGGCGACCTCCAGCAGGGCGTTTGTGGTCGTGCTTACCATAGGTTCTTCCTCCTGTTCGGGGCATGAAAAAAGCTCGCCCCAAAGTTTTCTTTGAGACGAGCGTCATGCAACACCCGCGGTACCACTCAAATTGCGCTTTCGCGCCACTCATCAGGCTCCAACAAGCCCTTGGCCTTTACGCAGCCTCACGAGGGAACTTACCCGGTTGCCCGCTCAGCGCCCCGACTCGGAAGTGATGGGTCCTTGGAAAAAGCTTTGCTCCGGCTCTCAGCAAACGCCGGCTCTCTGTCATCAAAACCGTCTCCGACCGTCTTCGTCACAGTCTTTCCAGATTGTAAGCTGATTTTACACGCTAAAGCGGCAATTCGTCAATGTGCGACCCGCACAAAAAAGTGGGTATGAAACGAATTTCTGTAGGGCATAATGACCGTTGACGGTCGCGCGCGCGAACAATAAAATGGTGCAAACCACAGGGGGAGGCGCGGTATGAACGCATTTTTGGAGCAGATGGCCACGGGGGAGCGCATCATCGCGGTGACGGGACACTTCGGCAGTGGCAAGACGGAGTTCGCCGTATCGCTGGCGTTCGCGCTCGCAGAGCGCGCAGCTGCTGATCCGCTCGCAGAGCGCGCAGCTGCTGATCCCTTAGCAGGGATAAGGTGCGAGGAACGCCTCGCCCTTGCCGACCTCGATATTGAGAACCCGTTTTTCCGCTCCCGCGAGCGGCAGGATGCGCTGGAAGCAGCGGGCGTCCGGGTCTACTCCGACCCCTTCCACGGGCGCAACGGCTCGGAATTGCAGGTGATCTCCGCGGGCATCCGCGCCCCGCTGGAGGACGAGGACTGTCGCGTGGTGCTGGACTGCGGCGGCGACGCGTCGGGCGCGATGATTTTGAACCAGTTCAAAAAGTATTTCGCCCAGCCCCACCGGCTGCTGTGCGTGGTGAACCCCAACCGCCCGGGCAGCGACACGGTGGACAAGGCCGTAGCGCACATCCGGGGCAT
Source organism: uncultured Oscillospiraceae bacterium (assembly GCA_905233595.1). GTDB lineage: Bacteria > Bacillota > Clostridia > Oscillospirales > Oscillospiraceae > Limivicinus. The sequence continues at coordinate 1,697 of CAJOFI010000205.1, forward strand.
CGAGCAAACCACGGGGCTGCAGGTGACGGGGCTTGTGTCCAACGCGCACCTCATTTATGAAACCACGGCGGAGGATGTGCTGGAGGTGGATACCGGCACCGGCGAAATCAGGAATCTGACCACGGGTGACGTTTTCCATGCGCACCCGCTGCCGGGCTTCGTGCAGGAAATCGCCCAGGCCGGCGGATTGATCAATTATATCAAGAATAAGTAACGGAGGATAGCTATGCCCAAAATCGTAGTCATCCCCGGTGACGGTATTGGCAAGGAAATTACCGATGCCGCTGTCCGGGTGCTGCAAGCAGCGGATAAGAAATTTGCTCTCAATCTCGAATATGAATACCACGATGCGGGGGGCACGGCCTATGATAAATTCGGCACGCCCCTGCCGGAGGAGACAGTCGCGGCCTGCAAGGCCTCAGACGGCGTGCTGTTCGGCGCGGTAGGCGGTGATAAATGGGATAATGTGGAGCCCGCCCTGCGCCCTGAGAAGGCCATCCTTGGACTGAGGAAGCAACTGGGCCTGTACGCGAATCTGCGCCCGGTGAAGATTGCCGATGCCTTGGTGGAGTATTCGCCCTTGAAGCCGGAACTGGCCCGGGGGGTGGATCTCGTCATTGTCAGGGAGCTTGTGGGCGGCAT
>CAJOFI010000206.1 GCA_905233595.1 uncultured Oscillospiraceae bacterium
AGCGCCATCGCGAAGACGCCGATGCGCAGGGTGAAGAGCAGCACCAGGGTCTCAAGCAGCTTCTTGAGGATCTCCAGGCGCAGAAACACGTCGCTCCGCCCGACGGCCTTGATGGCGTTGAGGTTTGCCGTGTGCAGCGGGAAAAAGGCGTAATACACGCAAAAAACCTGCATATACGGCACGCAGGGGAGCCATTTTTCGGTCAGCAGCAGGCGGATGAGCGGCTCGGCGCAGACGGCGAGCCCCGCCATGAGCGGCATCATGACAAAGCTTGAGGTGCGGATGGCGCGGCGCGTCATCTCCCGCAGGGCGTCCTGTTGATCCTGCTGCCCCGAGAGCACCGGCAGCAGCACGCTGTCGATGGAGTAGTTGATGTTCTCGACCACGAGGTTCGGCAGGTGGTTGCCCCGGTCGAAGAAGGCGAGGTCGGCGTCCGCGTAGCGCATGCCGATGATGAGCGGGTAGAGCTTGAGGTACACGGTGTCGAGAAGCTGCGCGCCCAGAAGCTTCCAGCCGTAGCCGAGCAGCCCCTTGAGGCGTTCAAGCGAAAAGAGCTTTTTCGGCCGCCAGCCCACGGTGAACCAGAGGATCACGGTGTTGACCGCGACGTTGCTGAGCTGCTGCGCCACGAGCGCCCAGACGCCGAAGCCGAGCAGCGCCATCGCGATGCCGAGCACGGCGGAAAACAGCGTCCCGCCCAGGGTTGCGAAGAAGAAGCGCTTGAACTGCAGCGTCTTGGACACGTAAGCCTGCTGCACGTTCTTCACGCCCGCGATCACGAGCGTGAGCCCCAGCACGCGCAGAATCGGCGTGAGCGAGGGATCGTGATACATCCGCGCGACCAGCGGCGCGAACAGGAACAGCAGCGCGTACAGCAGCACGCCGAAGCTGAGGTTGAACCAGAATACGGAGGAATAGTCCGTGTCGTCCGGGTCTTTCTTCTGGATGAGGGCGTTTGCCATGCCGCTGTCCACGAACACGAGTAGGATGGAGGTGAAGACCGCCACCTTCGTGATCGGCCCGTACTCCGCCGGGTCGAGGATGCGCGCGAGCACCACCGTCACCGCGAAGGACACGAGCTGCGCCCCGCAGCGCTCGAAGAAGCGCCATATTAAGTTGGAGACGATCCTGGCTCTGTTATCCATCGACAAAACCCTTCCGTTTTCGATACCATTGGTGCAGGCGGGGGAAGGCAAGCTTGAGCGCGGTGCTCACGCGGCGCGAAAGCCCCATGCGCCGGTGAATGTCCCGGTAGGGGGGCTTCACCATCTCGTTTACCCGCCCCTCGATGTAGAGAAGCTCATATTCCCGCTCGAGGAGCACCCCGTCCACGAGCGCGGCCTGTCCGGCGCTCACATGGGGCTTTAAGGCGCGCAGCATCGCGATCTCGCCGCGCACGAAGCGGCGCAGCTTGGGATAGGCCGTGTCCACCCCGCTGCTCCAGGCGCTGGGATTGCTGCCGATGCGGTAGAGCGACATGGGGCGGTCAAGAAAGCGCACCTTGCCGTTTAAGGTAAGCCACAGCCCCACGGCGTAGTCCGTGAAGCCGTAGGAATAGGCGACGTTGCGAAAGTCCGGCGGGTTTACGACGTATTCCCGCCGCGCGACGATGGAGCTTGTGTGGAAGGCGTGGCTCATGCCGCGCAGCACCTGGGAGAAGGGAACGTCCCGGTCGCCGGACTGCTCAAAGAGCACGCGCTCCTCCCCGGTTTTGGTAAAGCGCGCCACCGTGTTGTGTACGCAGGCGGTATAATCCGGGTGGCTGTCGAGAAAATCCACCTGGCGCCGCAGCTTCGTCGGGTCAGTCCAGCAGTCGTCCCCCTCGCAGGCGGCGAGATATTCCCCCCGCGCGGCGGGGAAGAGGTACTTGTCGTAGAGGTTCACGCCCTTGGAGTATTGGTTCTCCGTCAGCAGGATGGGGCGCACGATGCCAGGATAGCGTTCGGCGTAGTCCCGGATGATGTCGGCGGTGCCGTCCGTTGATGCGTCGTCGCTCACGATCACCTCAAAGGCAAAGTCGGTCTGCTGCGTGACGAAGCTCTCGAGCGCCTCGCGGATAAAGTCCGCGTGCTGATAAGCCGTGCAGAGAACCGAAACCCTGATATCCATGACTGCCTCCCGGTGCTACATATTCACATTATTATAGCGCCAATATCGGGAGAATGCAATCATTTTGTAGTGGCCGGTGAATAGTGAAAAGACCGTGAAAAGATAAGGTGTCGCTTCGCGACGAATATATATAGTAAACGAATTTGAAAAATGAGTTTACTATATTGCCATGTTTTTCGGTTGCCCCGTCAGGGGCGAGAAAAACGGCTTTGGAAAATTATAGTAAACCACCACAACTATTCATTATTCACTATTTACTGATTCAGTCGTTCAGATTCAGCATGTAATTGCCGTTTTCGCTCAGTACGGTGCTGGGGAGCTGGCCGTTCCACTGCTTGATCCAGTAGTAGTCGATCAGCTCGTCGGTCAGAGATTCGGAGATGCGCTTGTTCATCTCGGCCTCTTTCTCACCGGCGTAGAGCGCGGCCTCGGCCTGCACCTTCACGACCTCAAGCTCGGCGTTGGCGGCGATAACGGCCTTTTCCGCTTCGGCGTTGGCGGCGATGACGGCGCGCTTGGCGGTGGCTTCCTCCTCCATGGTCTTCTGCGCCTGCTCGGTCTCGGCGGTCAGCTTGTTCTGCGCGGCGACCTGCTTGGCCTCGACGGCGGTGGTGAAGGCGTCGGTAAAGTCGATGTCCTCGATCGCGATGGAGACGATGGTGATGCCGTAGCGGCGCATATCCTCCGCGGTGCTGTCCGCGATCATGTCCGAAAGGTCGTTGCGCTTGGCGATCAGATTCTCCGCCGAGTAGCGGGAGAAGACGGCCTTCGTGTTCTCAAGGATGCGGGGGTACATGACGTTCTCGTAGTAGTGGATGCCGACGGTGCGGTAGAGCTCCTGCGCGGTCTCCTGGTCGATGCAGTAGTTGACGGAGAGCTGCAGATCCACCTGCTGAATATCGCTGGAGAAGGCTTCGGTGGCGATCTGCACCTTCTGGGTGCGGTTGTCCATCTTCACGACCTCCTGCCAGGGCAGGATCAGATGCGCGCCCGCGCTGATCGTGCGATCCTCGACGCGCCCGAAGGTGGTGAGGATGCCGGTGTAGCCGGTCGGCACCACGGTCACGCAGCTTAAAAGCACCGCCGCGAGCAGCACCGGCAGCGCCAGAAGCTGCGCCGGGCGGCCGTGCCAGACGCGGCGGATCACGGTCTTGCCGTTTTCATCCACGATGGATTTCCCCTGAAAGCCCAGAAGCACATACAGAGCCCCGGAAGCGATCAGACCCAAAACCAAAGCAAACATTCTCAATTCCTCCTTGTTTTGCTTGATGGTGTTAGGACGAAGAAGCGCGAAAAAGGTTCCGTTTTGAGTGAAGAGTGAAAAGTGAAGAGTGAAAAGTGAAGAGTGAAAAGTTGCGGTGTCCCCTTCGGGGACGGATTGGGATTTTTGGGAACTGTGCAGAAATAAATTGTGCAAAGATGGCGTAGGATTTTTCGCCTGTAGCGAGGCGGAAAATCGCAGGAATACTTTGTGTATTTCAAGATTTG
>CAJOFI010000207.1 GCA_905233595.1 uncultured Oscillospiraceae bacterium
GAACGGTTTTCCATCAAGCAGATGGAGCGCACCAAGAAGTCCATCCAGTTGAAGCTCGACAAGCTGAACGACACCAGCCGAAAAGACGATGTTGTGACGTTTGAGGAGCTGGGCGTCGACAGGCTGTTTGTGGACGAGGCGCATTATTATAAGAATTTGGCGGCGTTTTCCAAGATGCGGAACGTCGGCGGCATCAGCCAGACCGAGGCGCAGAAGTCCAGCGACCTCTACATGAAATGCCGCTACCTCGACGAGCTGACGGGCGGGCGCGGCGTCGTGTTCGCTACGGGGACGCCGATCAGTAACAGCATGGTCGAGCTTTATACCATGCAGAAGTATCTCCAATACGGTACGCTCGCCCGGAAGGGGCTGCTGCACTTCGACAGTTGGGCGTCCACGTTCGGGGAAACCGTGACCGCCATCGAGCTTGCCCCCGAAGGCAGCGGCTACCGCGCCAAGACGCGCTTCGCCAAGTTCTACAACCTGCCGGAGCTGATGTCGATGTTCAAGGAGGTCGCGGACATTCAGACAGCGGATATGCTCAAACTGCCCGTACCAAAGGCCAACTATCACAACGTCGTGCTGAAGCCGTCCGAGCATCAAAAAGAGATGGTCGCGGGGCTTTCCGAACGCGCCGAAAAGGTGAGAAATCGGGAAGTCGCGCCCGAAGTCGATAATATGCTCAAAATCACGAACGACGGGCGCAAGCTGGCGCTTGACCAGCGACTCATGTCGGAGCTGCTGCCCGACAGCGAATCCGGCAAGGTCGCCGCCTGCGCCGCCGATGTGTTCGACACATGGCAGCGCACGGCGTCGGAGCGTTCGGCGCAGATGATCTTCTGTGACCTCTCCACGCCCCACGGCGACGGGCAATTCAACGTCTACGACGACCTGCGGGACAAGCTGATCGCAAAGGGCATCCCGGAGGAGGAGATCGCGTACATCCACAATGCAAAGACGGAAGTGCAGAAAAAAGAGCTGTTCGGCAAAGTCCGCAGCGGACAGATCCGCGTTCTGATCGGCTCCACGCAGAAGATGGGAGCCGGCACCAACGCGCAGCGCAAGCTGATCGCCCTCTATCATTTGGATTGTCCGTGGCGACCGGCGGACTTGCAGCAGCGCGAGGGGCGCATCATCCGGCAGGGCAACGAAAACAGCGAGGTGGAGATCACCACCTACGTCACCGAAAACACCTTTGACAGCTATCTCTATCAGCTCGTCGAGGGCAAGCAGAAGTTTATCGGGCAGATCATGACGAGCAAATCGCCCGTCCGCTCCGCCGAGGATATTGACGAAACGGCGCTTTCCTATGCCGAGATCAAGGCGCTTTGCACCGGCAACCCGCACATCAAGGAGAAGATGGACTTGGACATTGACGTGCAGCGGCTCAAACTCCTGAAATCCAGCTACTTGAGCCAAAAGTACGCGCTGGAGGACGCCATCGTCAAGAGCTTCCCGCAGCAAATCAGCGCATTGGAGCAGCGCATTGAGGGCTACACGGCGGACATGGCCCGCGCTGCCGAGAACACCCACCCCAACGACGACGGTTTTTCCCCGATGGTGATTGAGGGAAAGACCTACACCGAGAAAAAAGCGGCAGGCTCTGCGATTTTGGAAGTCTGCCACAATATGGCCAGCCCCGATCCTGTCCCTCTCGGACAGTACCGGGGCTTTGATATGGTGGTGAGCTTTGACAGCCTTGCCCGCGAATACCGCATTACGCTCAAAGGCGAGCTGCACCACGTCACCGGCCTCGGCACGGACATCTACGGCAATATCCAGCGTCTTGACAACCTGCTTTCCGTGTTGGAGGAACGGCGAACCGCTTGCACCGAGCAGCTCGAAAACGTGAAGGTGCAGCTTGAAAGCGCCAAAGAGCAGGTAGCGCGCCCGTTCCCGCAGGAGGAGGAACTGAAAACCAAGTCCGCGCGGCTGGACGAGCTGAACATCCTGCTGGATATGGACAAGAAGGACAACGAGGTGCTGGACGACGGCGAGATCAGCGAGGAGGACGCCGAACGCAACCAGCCGCAAAAGAAAGATCGTGGTATCGAACGGTAAGGAGGATTGATCGCTATGGGATACCAAGAGAGTTTAGTTTTTGTGCAGCCCCAATGGAATTTCAAGAAGCTGATCCGCGCCTATGAGCGCGCCGAGCAGGAGGGCTATTACAACGTCGCCGGCGCGGAGCCGCGGTCGGTGGTGGTGCTGAAACAGCCCATCGGGGAGCTGCCCGCAGGCGCAAAGCTGCTATGGGTATGCGGCGACCGCAGCTTTCACACAATCGCCGGCGTATTTGGCGGGCATTTGAGCTGCCGCGGGAGAGT
>CAJOFI010000208.1 GCA_905233595.1 uncultured Oscillospiraceae bacterium
GTCAGCGTCCCGACCTGGGATCAGACCAAGTGCATTCAGTGCAACCAGTGCTCCTATGTCTGCCCGCACGCGACCATTCGTCCCTTCGCCATGACCGCCGAGGAGGCCGAGGCCGCCCCCGCGCAGGCCAAGATTGTGGACGTGAAGGCCGGCAAGGGCAAGGGCGTTTACAAGTTCGGCATCGCCATCTCCCCGCTGGACTGCATGGGCTGTGCGGTCTGCGTCGGCGTCTGCCCGACCGGCGCCCTCGCCATGGTGGCGCAGGAGCAGGAGCTGGCGCAGCAGGAGGTCTTCGACTACATGGTCGACGCCGTCGCCCCCAAGGAGGACATGCAGGACAATACGGTCAAGGGCTCCCAGTTCAAGCACCCGCTGCTTGAATTCTCGGGCTCCTGCGCCGGCTGCGCCGAGACGAGCTACGCCCGCCTCATCACTCAGCTCTTCGGCGACCGCATGTACATCACCAACGCCACCGGCTGCTCGTCCATCTGGGGCGGCCCGGGCGCCACGTCCCCGTACACCGTCAACAAGAAGGGCCACGGCCCCGCGTGGATCAACTCCCTGTTCGAGGACAACGCCGAGCACGGCATGGGCCTCTGGATGGGCCAGAACGCCATCCGCGAAGACCTCAAGGCCAAGACGGCCGAGCTGATCGCGCAGCCGCAGACGGTTCCCGCGCTGAAAGAAGCCGCCCAGAAGTGGCTCGACACCTTCGATGACGGCGCCGCCAACGAGAAGGCCACCGCTGAGTACATCAAGCAGCTCGAAGAGGGCCTCAGCGACATCGACGACACCATCGCCTTCATGAGCAGCGACAAGGCCAAGGAGGTCTGCGGCGAGGAGTATGCCGCCAAGGCTCTGGAGGCCAATCAGGCCGCCAAGGCCGCCGGCGCGAAGTACTGCCAGTGCTCCGCCTGCACGCTGGCCGCGGCGATCCTCGACAAGAAGAACTACCTCGTCAAGAAGTCCGTGTGGATCTTCGGCGGCGACGGCTGGGCCTACGACATCGGCTTCGGCGGCGTGGACCACGTCCTCGCCCAGAACAAGGACGTCAACGTCTTCGTGTTCGATACCGAGGTCTACTCCAACACCGGCGGACAGGCGTCCAAGTCCTCCAACATCGGTCAGGTCGCGCAGTTCGCGGCTGCCGGTAAGGAGACCAAGAAGAAGAGCCTCGCCGAGATCGCGATGAGCTACGGCTACGTTTACGTGGCGCAGATCGCCATGGGCGCGAACCCGGCGCAGACCATCAAGGCCATCACCGAGGCCGAGGCGTATCACGGACCGTCCCTCATCATCGGCTACAGCCCCTGCGAGATGCACAGCATCAAGGGCGGTATGAGCAACTGCCAGAAGGAAATGAAGAAGGCCGTCGACTGCGGCTACTGGAACCTGTTCCGCTTCAATCCCGACGCCGAGCAGAAGTTCACCCTCGACTCCAAGGCGCCCGCGGGCGGCTATCAGGAGTTCCTGATGAACGAGGCGCGCTACAGCCGCCTGACCCGCGAGTTCCCCGACCGCGCGAGCACGTTGTTCGAGCGCAACGAGGAAGCGGCGAAGGAGCGCTTCGATCATCTCACCAAGCTGGTGGAGATGTACAAGTAAATCCAAAGGCAAAAGGAAAGACGGCTTTACAGCCGTCTTCCTTTTTGCGTGCGAATTGTTGACAGGGGGGAAAAAGTACAGTAAAATCAGCATTGGCAGAAGCGCGCCGCACATTCGGCAGGCGGTTTGGCCACACCTCTTACAAGGAGGTGGAGCCATGTACTTTTTGTATCTCACATTACATATCCGTGGATATGTTGTCTCATTGAGAGTAAAAAAGGACAACCGCCACCCTGCCCGGTGACGGTTGTCGGGTTCGCTGAGAACCCAATAGCCACGCACTTTTAAGGGTCAAACCGCTTGTCGCGACGCCCTTCTGTCACTATTATACCGCATCGCAATGCATTGTCAAGAGGGGAATCCACCATGCGAAAGCGCGCTCTTGCCCTCATTTTCATATTTCTGCTCACCGGCTGCGCGGCGCGCGCGGACGATACGCCGCACCGGCGCACCGTGTTCGCCATGGACACCGTCATGAACCTCACCGCCTACGGCAAAAGCGGCGAAGCCGCGCTCTCCGCCGCGGAGCAGGAGCTGTACCGCCTCGACGCGCTGCTGGCGCGGGGGATTGAGGGCAGCGCGGTGTACGCGCTCAACCACGGCACGGCGACGCCCGACCCGGAGTTGTCTGCCCTGCTCGACGAAGCGGGAAAGATCGCCAACGCGACGGGCGGCGCCTTTGATCCGTACCTCGGCGCGGTGCTCGATCTCTGGGGCT
>CAJOFI010000209.1 GCA_905233595.1 uncultured Oscillospiraceae bacterium
GGCGACTACGGGCGGAGCGAGGCCGCGCCCGCCTCCCTCGTCAACGGCCCCAACGGCTGGGAGATCACCGGCGCGACAAACGGCACCATGCCCGACCTCACGGCGGCGGCGGATACCCTGCGCGCCGCGCTGGAGGGCGGCTCTCTGAGCAGCAGCGCCCGCGTGGCGGTGCCGCTGGCGAGCGTCGCGGGAAGCTTCACGGAGAACGACGCGAAGCTCCAGGCGCAGCTTGACGCGATCAACGCCGGGATGGGCAAGAGCGTGAGCATCAAGTTCGGCGACGATCTGACGGTGCAGCTCGGCCGGGCGGAGCTTGCCGACGCCTACGAGGTCACGCTGACCGAGACCGGCGCGGACGTGAAGCTCGACAGCGACGCGCTCAAGGCGGTGCTCGACAAGCTGATCGCCGACAACAAGGCCGACGGCATCGAGCGCAAGTATTCCCTGCTCGAGCGCCACGGCGCCGAGGTGCATTACAACGACTGGGACGAGGGCTGGGTCGTCAAGCGCGACGCGCTGCTCAAGGCCGTGCAGAAGGCGATGCAGGACGGCAGCGAGGTCACCGCGGAGTACGACTACGTGACCCCGGTCAAGAAGCACTTCAAGATCGGCAACAACTCCTTTATCGAGATCGACCTGAAAAACCAGTACCTCTGGTTCTACCGCAGGGGCGTTCTGGTCATGAGCACGCCCATCGTCTCCGGCAGCGTGGAAAACGGCACCGAGACGCCGACCGGCGCCTTCTCCGTCTCCTACACGCGCAAGAACGCCAAGCTTTCCGGCGCGGGTTACAGCTACACCGTGGACTACTGGATCCCCTACTACGGCAACATCGGCATCCATGACGCGAGCTGGCGCACGGGCAATTACGGCGACGACACCTATCTCAGCGCCGACGGCTCCCACGGCTGCATCGAAGTGCCGACCGAGGCCGCAAAGCTCATCTACGAAAACGCCTCCACCTATATCCCGGTGCTGGTGTATTGACGCGGCTCTGAACACTGTGGCTTTGAAAAACGAAGTTTTTCAAAGCCACAGTTTTGAGTCGTGAGTTTTGAGAGTATTTCAATCGTCGCGAAGCGACACCTTTTCACGATTCTCGCGGACGCCTGATCGGGAGGTTATACGATGGAACGAACGCTGCATCTGCTCTCCATGGCGGAGAGCCTTTGCGTCTGGTGGGAGAAGTGCCCGGAGGACGCGGGCGCGTACAGCGTCAGCTTAAACGGCGCGTCGCGCATCCCCTGCGCGAGCACGCACTATACGTTTGACCGCCTCAGCCCGGAGACGGAATACTGTGTCGCGGTCTACTGCGGCGAGGCGCTGCTCGGCTCTGCCACGGGGCGGACGGCGAAAACGCGCCGCCGCCTCAACGCGCGCGACTTCGGCGCGGCGGGCGACGGGCAGACGATGGATCAGGCGGCTTTGCAGGCCGCCATCGACGCCTGCGCGGAGGGGGAAGAGGTGTATCTCCCGGCGGGCGTCTACCTTACGGGGGCGCTGCGGCTGCACAGCCACATGGCGCTCTGTCTCGACGAGGGCGCGGTTTTGCAGGGTTCCTCGGAGACGGAGGACTATCTGCCCCGCATCCCGAGCCGCTTCGAGGGCATCGAGCAGCTCTGTTACAGCAGCGTTCTGAACCTGGGGGAGTTGGATCACAGCGCCGGGCCGAACTGCCGGGACGTGCTGATCTACGGCAAGGGGAAGATCGCAAGCGGCGGGCAGGCGCTGGCAATGGCCTTTATCACGCGCGAGACCGAGCTTCTGCGGGACTACCTCGCCGAAAACGCCGCGCTCGTCGCGACCTGCCAGCAGCCGGACACCATCCCCGGCCGCGTCCGCCCGCGGCTCATCAACCTCTCCAACTGCGAGAACGTGCGCATCAGCGGGCTGACGCTGGAAAACGGCGCGAGCTGGAACGTGCACATGGTCTATTCGCGCGGCATCGTCACCGACCACTGCGTCTTCCGCTCCGAGGGCGTCTGGAACGGGGACGGCTGGGACCCGGATTCAAGCGAGAACTGCACCCTTTTTGCGAGCCGCTTTTACACCGGGGACGACGCGGTCGCCATCAAATCCGGCAAGAACCCGGAGGGGAACCTCATCAACCGCCCCACACGGCACGTCCGCATCTTCGACTGCTTCAGCGACTTCGGCCACGGCATCGTCATCGGCAGCGAGATGAGCGGCGGCGTGGAGGACGTGAAGATCTGGGACTGCGACCTGCGCCATTCCCTCTACGGCGTGCAGATCAAGGCCACGAAGAAGCGCGGCGGGTACGTGAAAAACGTGTCCGTGCGCGACTGCGCCCTG
>CAJOFI010000210.1 GCA_905233595.1 uncultured Oscillospiraceae bacterium
ACCAGAGCACCAGACGGTCGGCCAGGTCGTAGGCGCGCTTTTCCGCGCCGGACTTCAGCTTCTCGGACTCCTCGATCATGCGGACGATGCGGTCATAGCGGTTCTCGCCGAGAGCGCCGGTAACCCGCACGACGCAGTTGCCCTCCTCCACGACGCTGCCCGCGTACACGGCGGAGCCGGGGCGCTTGGCGACGGGTACGGATTCCCCGGTCAGGGAGGCTTGGTTCAGCATTACATCCCCATCCTCAAGGATGCCGTCCAGCGGCAGCACGTGCCCGGTATGGACGACGATCCGGTCACCGGGGCGGATCTGCGAAAGCGCGGCGAGCACCTGCGTGCCGTCTTCGCCGAGCTGCCAGACCTGATCCACCTGCAGGGACATGCTCTTGGCCAGATCGTCCACGGACTTCTTGTGCGTCCATTCGTCGATGGTCTCGCCGAGCCTCAGCAAAAAGCGCACCGAGCCCGCGGTGGAGAAGTCCCCCGTCAGCAGGGCCACGCTCAGCGCGGCGCCGTCGAGCACGTCCACCGTCAGCTTTCCATGGAGCAGCGTTTTTGCCGCGCGCGTGATGCGCGGCAGGGCGTGGCAGATGTTGAGCGCGCGCCGCAGCGGGAGCGGCAGATACAGCTTTTTCAGATAGTGCCGCAGCACCTGAAAGACGAGCTTTTCCTTGTAGGCGCGGTTCATGGCGCGGCTCTGGGAGCTCGCGATCTGCACCTTCGGCGCCGCAAGCGCGTATGAGAAGCCGGCGAGCTTTTGATAGAGCGCCTCCCGGCTCCCGTGGAACACGATGATGACGCCGCAGATCCGCTCGTGCACCGTCACCTGATCGACCTGAGGCAGCGCGAGCAGCCAGGCCTCCAGAATGTCGGCCTGCTCCATGCTCATGGACGCCTGCACGGCGCGCAGACGCGCCCGGCCGCGGCTCTCATGAAGGATTTGGAATTTCATGTCAGGCCTTCGCCGTGTCCTCGATAAAGGCCGCCTCCTGCTCCGCCGCTCTGGCCTCGTTGAGCGCCTTCGCGTCGGCGAGGATATCCGAGCAGCTCTCCTGCACGAGCTCCACGTCGCGCATGACCTGATCCCTGCCGCGCAGCACGGCGGCCGTCACGTGGGTATAGACCTTCTTGGCGTCCTTGCTCCCGAGGAGCTTGAAGCCGGCGGAGCCAAACAGCGTGCCGCCGAGAAACAGCGCGATCTTTCCGGTCGTTGTCATGATGGTTCCCTCCTGTTTTGGTAAGTGATATGTGACTATAATTAGATATTACTAACTACCGCGCATTATAGCACGGCTTGCCGCAGCTTGCAAGCGGTTTTGACTTTTTCCGCAGAAGCGCATAAAAGCAGCCCTCCGAGGGACCGGCTCGGAGGGCTGTGTGGAGAGAGATTCCTGCCTGCTTACAGCGCGGGGAGAGGGGGCCCCGACAGGCAGAAGCATCTGATCTGACAAATGTATTCTATGATGAGGCCAGGGCGCTGAGCGCGATCACTGCCGCTGCCGGAAGCCAGACGTACAGCAGCTTTCGCTTCAGCATGTTCCATGCGGCGGCATTGCTCATACCCGTGCCCTCACACCAGCGCTTTTCCAAGCTCTACGCAAACATCCGCGTCGGCGCCTTCGGGCGCGCCGTTGACCAGGACGCTCTCGCAGGCCAGCTTGATCCCGCAGGCCCTGCAGTCGTCCTCCCAATTGCGCATCCATTCGCCGTCGCCCCGTTTTCTTGACGCTGTCGAACATGGGCTCAAATTCGCCGTCCTCCAGGGACTCGGAGCCCATGGCCGGGCAGCCGAAGGCGATCGCGTCGTAGGCCGAGAGATCGGTGACCGAATTGCACTCCAGCAGTTCCGCCTGCGCGCCTGCAGCTTTCATGCCCTCCAATACCAGTTCCGCCATGGCGGCCGTGTTTCCCGTGCCGCTCCAATACACTACCGCTGCTTTCATATTCGTTCCTTCCTTTCCTGTCTGAGAATTATGAGGCCACCGCCAACTGCTCGAGCCGACGCCCTTTTTGCCACAGCCGGCAATAGCATTCCGTGCATTTTTTGTATCTGGCGCACAGGCGCGCCGCTTTTTCTTCATCGCCGTAAACCTTCCAGAGGCAGACCGCCTTGTAATTGTCCCGGTCGGTCAGAAAGCCCTTGACGTCCTCCGGCGGATAGCTGAGAAAGAGGCCGATCTCGTGCGGGAACTCCGCTCCGCTTTGAAAGCGTTTCAGCAGATGGCAGAGGCAGGCCCCGCAGCCCGCGCAGGGATAGCCCGCGCCGCGCAGCAGCTCGCAGGCTGTGCAGTCCCGCAGATCCTTCTCCAGCTCCGCGGGGCGGAACAGATACAGCAGCGCCGAGCGCTCCGTCAAGCGCAGCAGTACGAGCCGCAGCCCGCGCGGGATCAGCAGCCGGTTGAGCCGTCCCATCTCTTTTCCAAGCTCTTCGCGGCTCCGGTAATAGTAGGGGAAAAGGCTCCCGGTTTTGATCCCGGCCAGCGTCGGGGCCGCCATGCGGATGACCGTTTCTTCCATTTCCGACGCCGCCTCCTTTTAAAACAGGTCTGCGCCGAATGAGAAAGAAGGGCAAAGTCCGGCGCAAACCTGCCGTGGAGGGGTGAGAGACACTTTACAATCAGGATTATAAAAAGAAAACGGAGCCGCGTCCGCTCCAAAAGAAGCGGGCTTGGCTCCAAAATGGTTAAATATCTCTAACCGCGATCAGGTCGGGGCGCAGCTGTCACTGTCGATACCGGCCCGATAGCTGTTGGGCGGGACGCCGATCACATCCCGGAAGGCTCTGGCGAACTTGCTGGCGTTATCGTAACCGAACTGATTGGCGATATCCAGTACCGTCCGGTCGCTCCGGCGCAGCAGCTCTGCCGCCGCGTGCATCTTCTGCGCGCGCAGGAACGCGGCCGGGGTCATGCCGTAAACGCCGCGGAAGCTCGAGTTGATCATGGTGGGCGATGCGCCGAAGCGCCGGGAAAGATCCGTGACCGTGATCCGCTCCTCCGTGTTTTCCAGCAAATATTGGCTGATCGTCTGCGCAAGAGCGACCTGCGCACGGGAATAGCTCGGGCGGCTCGCTTCGACGGGCAGGGCGCTCAAAAACAGGAGCAGCTCCAGGATCTTGACCTTGAAGTAGCCGCGGCGGATCTCCGGCGGCACGCGGTACAGCTCGGAAAACACGTGCTCGATGCTGGCGGAGGAGCGGGCCGCGAACCAGGGCGACTCCCCGCAGAACTTCTCCGCAAGGGAGCTGACCCTCACATCCACATCCTGCAGAAAGCAGGACAGACAGTCCGGCGAGCGCGCGGTGTCGATCCGCACGGTGATCCCGTGATAGTGTCCCGTGGGAAAGCGCGTCTGATGCACACCTGCGTCCGGCCGGGACACCGACAGATCGCCCGGCGCGAGGAAGCAGGACTCCTCGCCGTATTCAAACTCGATCCGCCCCTCATGGCAGTGATGGATCTCCAGAACGCCCGCTCCCCTGCCGGGGGATTCCACCTTGAGATCCGCGTGGATATCGTTGTAAATCAGCTCGATCCCCGGAAAAACCGGATAAGCGGTCATGGTCAGCTTGTCCGGGGCGTCCGCCAGGCGGTAGACGGTACATTCCGCATCCGCTCTCTGGATCACAGGACATTTGCTTTGATTCCGTTCTCTATCATCGTGTTCTCGCATGTTTGATTCCTTTTTCTGCACGCTAAAACCTGTTTTATCCTTTGCTTTTATCCCCAACGATCCAGTAATCACAGACCGGATCGCCGCTTGCGATCGTGTGCTCCCGGTGCAGCTTCCCGTGCTGCAAACGGAACATGACCTCGTCTGTAGAACAGAGCGCGGGCATCAGCTCCGACAGACCCTCCCGCGCGCAGAACTCACA
>CAJOFI010000211.1 GCA_905233595.1 uncultured Oscillospiraceae bacterium
GTAGATGACGCCGGGGGTGCCGCGCTTGTGGCCGACGCCGGCCAGGCCGATGAGCGTGCAGGCGATGACGTAGTCGCCCAGGATGGACTGCCAGCCGATGGCGATGCCGCCGCCGAGCATGAAGTCGATGATGCCCAGCGCGCAGCCCGCCAGCAGGCCGTCCCGCAGGCCCCAGCGCAGCGCGTAGAGCACGATGGGCAGCATCATCAGCGAGATGGAGCCGCCCTCCGGCATGTGCCAGAGCTTGATGTAGCCCAGCGCCTCCGCCGCGGCGACCATGAGCGCGCCCTCGACCAGCGCGCGGGTGGTTTTGCTTGTGTTGTTCATAGTGTTTTCCTCCAAATGCAAATGCACCGCAACGCGCGGCGCGTTACGGTGCATACAAAGCTGCTTGACACCATCCCTACGCCGGCATTGTCCGGATCAGGTCTGAGGGATCAGAGCGGCAATACGCCCCATCTCAGCCGGTTTGCGCCGGCGCCCCTTGGATCACGCTACGCATGATAGCGCAAAGCGGCGGCGTTGTCAAGCTGTTTATGCGATTTTTATTTGCGCGGCGGGAAAAACCGTGCTATACTGGATACAGGAGGCGATGATATGGTCATTACAGTCGGCAGACAGTACGGCAGCGGCGGGCGCGAGATCGGCACGGCGCTGGCGAATCGGCTCGGCATCGCGTATTATGACGATCTGCTGCTCAAAAAGGCGGCGGAGGAGAGCGGGCTTTGCGAGGAGCTGTTCCACTCGTTCGACGAGCGGCCCAAGAGCTTTCTGTACTCCATCGCGCTGGACCCGTATTCATTTTCGATGAGTCACGTCAACTCCAGAGGCTCCATCGAGCAGCAGGTGTACCTTGCGACCTATGACACCATCAAGAAGCTGGCGGATCAGGGCTCCTGCGTGCTGATCGGGCGCTGCGCGGACTATGCGCTCAAGGATCGTGACGACGTGGTCAATCTGTTCATCACCGCGCCGCTGGAAAACCGCATCGAGCGCGTGGCGAAGCGCAACGGCATCTCAAAAGAGGAGGCGAAGGACCGCATCCGCAAGACGGATAAATCCCGCGCCTCGTACTACAACTTCTACTCCGCCAAGGAGTGGGGAGACGCGAAGAGCTACGATCTGTGCATCGACAGCTCCCTGCTCGGCATCGACGGCACGGTGGAGCTGCTGGAGGCGATGGTCAGGCTGAAGGGGCTTGATATCAGGTGATCAACGAAAAGACGCCGGGTGATCGGCGCCTTTTTATGTGACGGCATGGGCCTTCATCATCTCCCAGAGCGTCTGGAGCTGCGGGATGGTGAGCAGACCGTAAAAGAGCACAAACACCGCCCAGAGCTTATTGATATCGTCCCGGTCGCGGCTGAGCAGAAAGCAGTAGAACGCGTACAGCACCGCGTCGAGTCCGAGGGCGAGGGCAAGCACCGCGACAAAGCCGATCTCGCCCGCGTCGGAATAGCCCGTGAGCAGGGAGAGCAGCGCATAATAGCAGAACGTCACAGTGAACGGCCACTTGAGCAAACGCCAGTCGTGGACGCGCTTTTTCCCGTTTTGCATGGCGCCCCCTTACGCTTCGATCCACAGCGCGGCGTCGCCCGGCGGGACCTCCGCGCCGCGGGCGTCATCCGTCACGACGACCGCTGCGGTGCGCGCCGTGCTTGCCTTGCGCGGGGCGCTGGTGCGGGAATAGCGGATCGTATAGATCGCGAGCGCCACGGTGATGACGCATAGGATGGCGAGGATGGTGGCGAGGAAGGACTTGACGCTGTCAGAGCCGGCGTAGGGGATCTCCGGCGCTTTCTCCCGTTTTGCCTTTTTGCCCTTTTTCTGTTTTTTCTCTTTCTTTGCCATGGAGCGCTCCTGTCCGATCAAAAACGAAAGCCGCACAAACCGTTTGGCTTGTGCGGCTTTCTTGGCGCGGAAGAGAGGATTTGAACCTCCGCGGCGCTTTTTACACGCCCTACTCCCTTAGCAGGGGAGCCCCTTCGGCCTCTTGGGTACTTCCGCAAGCCGAAAACGAAAACACGATATCAATGATTGGCGGAGAGAGTGGGATTCGAACCCACGGACGCTTGCGCGTCGCCGGTTTTCAAGACCGGTGCCTTCAACCGCTCGGCCATCTCTCCGTGTCTTGTCCCACGTCTTCCTCAAACGCAAGTGATAATATACCACAGGGAAACCGGGGTTGTCAAGCAAAAAAGCAGCCCTTCGGCTGCTTTTTTCATTGCCGCTTGTCGCCCGCCTTGAAGATCGCTGCGACGATCAGCGCAAACACCACCGCCGCGGCGACGCCGCCGGCTGCGGCGGT
>CAJOFI010000212.1 GCA_905233595.1 uncultured Oscillospiraceae bacterium
AGCACCTCGCGGGCACGGAGGCGCTCTTCGTCGAGCGCATGAACGAGCGCGCCCGGGAGCTGGGGCTTGAGAACACGCACTTCACCAACTGCACGGGGCTCTTTGAGGACGCGGAGCATTACAGCTCGGCGCGGGACATTGCGATCATGTCCCGGGAGCTCATCTCCCACGCGCTCATCAAGGAGTACAGCACCATCTGGATGGACAGCATCCGCAGCGGGAGCTTTGAGCTTACGAACACCAACAAGCTCGTCTACTGGTACGAGGGCTGCACGGGGCTGAAAACCGGCTTCACGAGCGGGGCGATGTACTGCCTCTCCGCGACGGCGGAGCGAAACGGCACGGAATACATCGCCGTCGTCATGCACGGGGAGAGCATCGAGAGCCGAAACGCCGACGCGACGGCGCTTCTGAACTACGGCTTTTCGCGCTATGAACTCGTGAAGCTCGCCCCGGAGGAGCCTTTGCCCGCTCTGCCGGTGGAGCTTGGGACGGCGGGTAGCGTCGCGCTGCGCCATGAGGGCGCGGCCTCGACCCTGCTGCCGAAGGGCAGCGCCGCGCCGGACTACGCCCTCCTGCTGCCCGAGCGCGTCACCGCCCCCATCGGGGAGGGGCAGCGCCTCGGCACGCTCACTGTCACGCTCGGCGGCGAGACGCTCGCGGAGCTTCCCCTGCTCGCCGCCGAGGCCGTTCCCAAAATCGGCGTCTGGCCGCTCTTCACCCGCTTCTTCGGAAGCCTGCTGGGGCTGTAGCGGTTTTCAGAGAAGGCCGCGTTTTCTGAAAACGAAAAGCTTGATATTTTCGCCGGAGCGTATATAATGGAAGCGTTAAGATAAAAACTACAGGAGGAATACTCTATGGTTCAAGTCGATCTTTCCGGCGCTTCCAAATTCTTCACCGGTGCCGGCCCCGATTTCGCGGCGGCGGCGCATGCCCATCAGGTGCTCAGCGAGGGCAGCGGCCTCGGCAATGACTTCATCGGCTGGCTGGGTCTGCCCCAGCGCATGAAGGACACCGAGCTGCCCGCCATCCTCGAGGCCGCGAAGACCATCCGCAGCCGTTCCCAGGCGCTGGTGGTCATCGGCATCGGCGGCTCCTACCTCGGCGCGCGCGGCGCGATCGAGCTTTTGAAGCCCATCCCCGGCAAGGGCGATCCCCGCGTGTTCTTCGTGGGCAACGGGCTCTCCGCCGACGCTCTGTGCGACACCATCGAGCTCATCGGCGACAAGGACTTTGACGTGAACGTGATCTCCAAGTCCGGCACCACGCTCGAGCCCGCGGCCTCCTTCCGCATCTTCCGGGAGCTGCTGGCGAAGAAGTACGGCGACAAGGCTGACGAGCATATCTTCGCCACCACTGACGCCAAGCGCGGCGTGCTCAAGAGCCTCGCCGACGCGCACGGCTGGCCGAGCTTCGTCGTGCCCGACGACGTGGGCGGCCGCTTCAGCGTGCTCTCCGCGGTGGGTCTGCTGCCCATGGCCGTGGCCGGCATCGACGTGGAGCGCGTCATCAACGCCGCCATCGAGGAGTTCAAGGCACTCGACCTGAGAAGCCCCGAGAACCCCGCCTGGCAGTACGCCGCCGCCCGTCAGAACCTGTACAACAAGGGCTTCGGCATCGAGATCCTCGGCTGCTACGAGCCCAGCTTCCGTTTCATGGCCGAGTGGTGGAAGCAGCTCTACGGCGAGAGCGAGGGCAAGGACGGCAAGGGCATCTTCCCCGCCTCCGTCGAGTTCACCGCCGACCTGCACTCCATGGGGCAGTTCATCCAGCAGGGCCCCCGCACGCTGATGGAGACCATCGTCCGCTTCGACAAGAGCCGCAACGCCTACCCCTTCCCCTTTGAGGAAGCCAACGCCGACGGCCTGAACTACATCGCCGGGCGCGACATGGCGGAGGTCTGCAACATCGCCGCCGACGCCGTGCGCGAGGCGCACATCTCCGGCGGTGTGCCCAACATGGTCGTGCGCGTCCCGCAGCGCAACGAGGAGGGCTTCGCCGCCCTGGTCTGCTTCTTCGAGCTGGCCTGCGCCCTCTCCGGCTACATGTCCGGCGTCAATCCCTTTGACCAGCCCGGCGTGGAGGCCTACAAGAAGAACATGTTCCGTATGCTCGGCAAGCCCGGCGCCTGAGCCGCGCAACCGGGGCTGTGAAAAACTTCGTTTTTCACAGCCCCGGTTTTGAGTTGAATTAGGAACTGTTCCGAAATAACTTGTGCAATCTGACTTGCCTTTTTCACCTGTAGCTTCGTTGTCAAATCTTGAAATACACAAAGTATTCCTGCGAT
>CAJOFI010000213.1 GCA_905233595.1 uncultured Oscillospiraceae bacterium
CCATGCCCATCGCGATGACGACGAGCCACTTGTCGTCCACGATGCCGAGGGCGTTGAAGACGGTCTTGGTGTCCAGGTAATTGAGGTACTGGGGCACGATACCGGCGGCGAACCACATCGTAAAGACGAGGAAGAAGTTGAAGAACTTCCTGAACAGCAGGCGCTTCTTGGACAGGGCGTAGGCGCCGAGGATGGAATAGAACAGCGCCCAGACCGTGCCGTAGAAGGTGATGAACAGGGTGTTGGAGTAAGCGTTCCAGAACATGTTATCGCTGAACATGCGCTGGAAGGCCGCAAACTGCAGACCCTTGGGGAAGAGCACGACCTGACCGTATTCCACGGCCGCGCGATCGGAGAGAGCCGCCGAGATCGCGTACACGAAGGGATAGAGGCAGGCCAGCGCGAACACCGTGAGGAGCGTATAGCTGATGACCTTGAAAATCAGCTCCGAAATCTCAAGTTTTCTTTTCATGGCGTTCCCCTTTCTTTAGTAGAGCGACACGTCGGAGGCCTTGCGCGCGATGGTGTTGGCGCCGATGACCAGCAGCATGCCGACCACGTTGTTCATCATCTCCGCCGCGGAGGCGATGCCCTTGGCAGCGCCGGCGAGGCCGTAGCGCTGGGCAAAGGTGGAGACCACGTCCGCCGTCACGTAGGTGTTGGTGTTGTAGAGCAGCAATACCTTCTCATAGCCGATGTTCAGCAGGGAGCCGATACGGGTGATGAGCATGATGACGATGGTGGAGAGGATGCTGGGCAGCACCACGTAGCGCATCTGCGCCCACTTGCCGGCGCCGTCGATCTGGGCGGCCTCGTAGCTGGTGGGGGAGATGGCGATGATGGCGGCGAAGAAGACGATGCTGTCGTAGCCCGCGCCCTCCCAGATGCCGCTGATGATGTAGATCGGGCGGAAGAAGGCGGGGTTATTGAGCATACCGGACTTTGCGATGTCCTGGGAGATCCAGCCGAGGTTCGCCAGAGCCTGGGCGAGCACACCGTTGCCGGAGGTGGTGGAGCCCTGCTTGACCAGCATCACGACCAGAGAGGTCATAACGACCGTGGACATGAATTTGGGCAGGTAGGTGAGCACCTGGTAGACGCTGCGGGCGATGTTCGACTTGATCTCGTTGAAGAACAGCGCAAGGATGATCGGCATCGGGAAACCGAAGCACAGCCCGTAGAAGCTCAGGATGAAGGTGTTGCGCATGGCGCGCCAGAACTCCACCGAAAGCGTGTCGCCGCCAACCAGGAGACGTTTGAAGTACGAGAAGCCGGAGAACAACTGCTGGGAAACGGGCAGCACTTCATCCGAGACCTTGAAGCAGCCCAGCAGCTCGTACATGGGGAAGTAGCGCCAGAACAGGAACACCAGCAGCATGGGGATGAGCATGAGATACAGCCGCCAGTCTTTCAGGATCGAGCGCCCGACGTGAAGCCAATAGTGTTTTTCCACGTCGTCGCGAACGGCTTGCTCCGGGCTCTCACGGTACAAGCCGGTCGCTTCATCGAAGATAAGGAAATCTGCTGCTTTTGCTTTCATCAAAATCCTCCTTTGTCCTCTTTGTGAATTCGCAGTAGATAGTGCTTTTGGTCTTCAAAAATTCCGTCCAGCCGCCGGGCGACCCAGAGGATCACGCCGGTGAACAGGAGGGAAAGTGCGTCCGTGGTGAAAAAGCCGAGGCAATTGCGGAAGGCCGTACCCAGCGCGAAGGCGACCAGCGCGCGCCCGAGCTGCATGCACAGCAGCACCCCGAGCCCGAAGCAGACGCCGAGAACGCCGTCGGTACGGATGCGCTCCTTGCCGAGAGCCTTGAGCGGCAGGAGCATCAGCAGGGAAAAGAGATTGCCCGCGCAGTAGATGAGCACCTGCTGCGCGCTGCCATGGGAGAGCAGAGAGAAGACGAGGCCGCCCAGCACCGCATGGATAGCCGCCCAGGCGCCCCAGCGCATCAGCACGATGGCCACCAGCGCACCCACGACCGACACAGTATACAGTTGATCCGCAAACCAGCGGGTGGCCGCCGTGACGATCAGGGTCTCCGAAATCCAGAGGATCACCGCGAAGAGCCCCAGGTCGATCGCGCGGTACTGCTGAAAGCTGAACTGACGGTTCATAAGCGCCTCGAAACCTTCATTTTTGCTTTATTTATTTTAACAGTCCCACCGCCTTTCAGATATGGCGGAAGCGGAGAAGCTTCATACACAAATTGGACATATTTGATAAGCCTATTGGAATATTCCTAAACGCAGGAGGAATGGGTTTTTATGTCAGAATTTACCGCCGTACCGGGGGATAATCTGCAGCAATTGTTCGATTCCGTACCTGCCGCGAGCACGATCCGCCTTGCGGCGGGCGTGTACAGGCAGAAGCTGAAGCTCCGCACGCCGGGGCTTCGGCTCATCGGCGAGGGGATGGACAAAACGGTCATCGTCTGGGACGACTACGCGCTCAAGCCCGATGAGCAGGGGCGGGAGTACAACACCTTCCGCACCTGGACGCTCGCCGTCTGCGCCGACGGGGTGAGCATGCGCGATCTCGCGATCGCAAACGACGCGCTGCACCCGGAGCGAAAGGGGCAGGAGGTCGCGCTCACGGTTTACGGCGACGATTTTACGATGGAGGACTGCCGCCTCGCCTCCACGCAGGACACGCTCTTCTTAGGGCCGCTGCCGAAGGATCTGATCGCGCGCTACGACGGCTTTCTGACCGACGACCTGCGCGCGGATCGCCCGCTCAGGCAGCGCTTCTCGCGCTGCCGCATTGAGGGGACGGTGGACTTCATCTTCGGCTGCGGGGACGCGGTTTTCGACGGCTGCGAGATCCGCTCGGTCTGCGACGCGCGCAGCATCGGCTACGCCGCCGCGCCCGCCCACGCCCTGGAGCAGACGGAGGGCTTTCTCTTCCGCCGCTGCAGCTTCACCGCAGAGGACAGCGTCGCGCCGGAGAGCATCTACCTTGCCCGCCCCTGGCGGGACTACGGGCTCTGCCGCTTTGTCGATTGCGATTACGGCGCGCACATCAAGCCTGCGGGCTTCGATCCCTGGAACGACACCCGGCGGGACAGAACCGCCCGTTTCTACGAATCGCCCGCGCAGCCGGGGCGCGTCGCCTGGGTAAAAGCTTAGGAACTGTGCAGAAATAAATTGTGCAAAAATGGCGTAGGATTTTTCGCCTGTAGCGAGGCGGAAAATCGCAGGAATACTTTGTGTATTTCAAGATTTGCGGAACAGTTCCTTAAACCTCGGCGTAGACGCGCTCAATGAGCTCGCGCGAGGCGACGGCGTTTTCGTTGCCGGTGTTCTCCAGCGTCGCCTGGATATAGGGCTTTCTGGCTTTGAGGAAGCGGAGGATGGCGGAATAGTCCATCTCCCCCGTCCCGGCCGCGACGCTCTCGAGCTTGTCGCCCTTGCGCACGAAGTCCTTGATATGTACCATCGCGATGTGATCGCAGAGCTTCTCCATCGCCTCGCCGATCACCTTTTCCCGCTCGTCCGCGTTCTCCGTGCCGAGCAGGTTGACCGGGTCGAAGATGATGCGCAGGTTGCGGCTGCCGATGCCCCGGATCACCTCGAGCGCGCGGTCGGCGTTGTAGACGATGTGGTTCCACACCGGCTCGATCGCCATGGTGACGCCGTAATGCTCGGCGCAGGCGACCACCGGCTCCAGGTTGTGCATAAAGGTGTTGAGCGCGGCCTGCCCGTGGGTGTTCGCGTCGAGCTTGTAAGCGGCGTTGGGCGCACCGGTCTCGGTGCCGACCATGCCGATGCCCGCGACGGCGGCGACGCGCATGCTGCCGTAGTAGCGGGACTGAAACTCGCGCAGCTTCTGCTCGTCCGGGTGGGCGAGATTCAGGTAGCAGCCCAGCACCGCCACGTCCAGCTCATTTTGCCGGAACACGCGGCGGACGTAAGCGCCCAGCCCCTCGGTCAGCGCGGCGTCGTCAAACGTGACGCCGGAGACGCACTTTGCCAGCGCCAGATGCACGCAGGAGAAGCCCTCCTCCCGCGCCTTTTTCGCCCGCTCCTCCAGCGTCTGGAGCGCGGGGGCTTCCTTCGCGTTTACGTCGTGCAGACGGATGCCAAGCTGCATATGCCCTCCCTCCGGCGAAGCCCCTGCGCGGCTTCGCCCTTTGTCTATTTTTTATCTATTTTACAATCCTTTTCGCTTCTTTGCTACGAAAATTCAAAAAAATATTTTTTGGAATACTGTTTTTTCAACACTTTCGGGGTGGAACGATGGAACTTTTTGTGCGAGAAAACGAGAGAACGCTTCTGCGGGTCAGCATAGACCGGCGGGAGCGCCCCGCAGGCTACCAGATGCGCAGCTATCACTCCCACAATTACTATGAGCTTGCGTGCATCGAATACGGCTCCTACCGCGCCCTGCTCGGGGAACGGCAGTACGATCTCAAGGCGGGGGACTTTCTGCTGATCCCGCCGGGCATTCTGCATTCGAGCCGCTACGAATACGGCCCCTGTCTGCGCAGCGGGATCTATTTTCGCGCGGAGGATCTGGGGGAGGAGCTTCTGTCGCTGATCCCGGGCGGGGAGGCGCTGTTTGCCTCGCCGCGCATCTTCCAGGCGCCGGAGGGCAGCATGCAGCGCATCAGCGCCCTGCTCGGCGCGATGGCGGCGGAGGAGCAGGTGAACGACGCGCGCTCGCCCCTGCTGCTGCGGCTGATGCTGCACCAGCTCATGCTGCTTTGCAGCCGCGTGTGCCGTCTGCTGCCCGACGCGCCGACGGACATCCACAGCACCGACCGCGAGGTGCTGCTCGCGGCGCGCTTTATCAACCGCCGCGGACATTGCCGCCGCCGCGGGCTTCAGCCAGAACTACTTGAGCCGCAAGTTCCGTGAGGCCGCCGGGATGGGCGTGCACGAGTATCTGGTGCTCATCCGCCTGCGCAGCGCGGCCTACGAGCTTCTGAGCACCGACCAGAGCGTCACGCAGATCGCGCTGCACTGCGGCTTTTCCGACAGCAACTACTTCAAGGACGCCTTCAAGAAAAAATTTGGCCTCACGCCGAGGGACTATCGGAGGTCGCACGCCGGGTGAGGCGCAGAAGGTGGCCGGTGGGCAGGGGCATCGAATAATGAATAGTGAATAGTTATAGTTAAGGTGTCGCTTCGCGGCGAAGTGTATTCACTCAGCCCGTATTGGCGGTTATGAACCGCCCGCGCGGCGCCCCTTTGCCTCTCCCAGTCATGAGGCGCTTTTCGGTGACGGCCTCTCCGCTGCCGAAGCAGTGGGCGCGGGGCTTTTCGTAAATCGCCCCTTGCAGCGCCGCGAGAAGCTCCCCGTCGGTGCAGCCGCCGCGCAGCAGCGCCTTGACGTCCAGCGTGTCGGCGTAGCAGAGGCAGGGCTTGAGCCGCCCCTCGCTCGTCAGGCGGACGCGGTTGCAGCGCTCGCAGAAGCGGTGGCTCACCGCGTCGATGAAGCCGATGCAGCCGCGCAGGCTGTCGCTTTTATAATAGTGCGCCGGGCCGTTGCCGCGCGCGGCGTCCGTCGGACGCAGATCCGGCCAGCGCCGCCGCAGCGCCGAGAGCGCCTCGTCCGGG
>CAJOFI010000214.1 GCA_905233595.1 uncultured Oscillospiraceae bacterium
TCGCAGCGGGCTTAGGCCCGCTTTGGTCGGCGCGAGGCCTCGCTAAGCTCGGCTTAGGGTGTTTTTGAAGCGGCAAAGCTGCCTCAAAAACGGATTTTAGTTTCTTTTTCGCCTTCCGAGGCGAAAAATCAGAGGCGTTCCCCCTCTGAACTCCCCCTAATTGCGGGGCGACTGAATAGTTACGTGTATTGCAAGATTTGACAACGAAGCTACAGGCGAAAAAGGCAAGTCAGATTGCACAAGTTATTTCGGAACAGTTCCTAAGAGAGAATGATCTTGCAGATCTGATCCACCGTCTCGAGCGGGAGGTCGGCGTAGAGGGGCAGGGTGAGGACGCGGTCCGCGACGTGCGCGGCGATGGGCGTGTCCTTGGGGTCGAAGCCCGGCTGCCCGCGATAGCACTCGAAGGCGTTCGTGAGCGGGTAGAAGTACTTGCGGGCGATGACGTCGTGCTCCGCAAGAAGCGCGTAGACCTCGTCGCGGGTGTAGCGGTAGCCGTCGAAGACCACGGGGTAGTAGGCGTAGTTAGAGCGCACGCCGTCGGGGATGCGGTTGATCTGCAGCCCCGGCACCCCGGCAAGCTGCTCGTCGTAGCGCTCGGAGACCTTGCGGCGCTTCTCGAGCTCCTCGTCGAGGTGCCGCAGGTTGCACAGCCCCATCGCGGCGCAGAACTCGTTCATCTTCGCGTTGCCGCCCACGTAGGGGGTGGACTCGGGGCCGTGGATGCCGAAGTTTTTCAGATCGCAGAGCCGCTGCAGGGTCTGCGCGTCGCGGCAGCAGACCGCCCCGCCCTCGATGGTGTTGAAGACCTTCGTCGCGTGGAAGGAGAACATCGCCGCGTCCCCGAAGCAGGCGGCGCTCACGCCGTCGCGCTCCACGCCGAAGGCGTGCGCCGCGTCGTAGAGCACGGGCAGATCGTGCCGTTTTGCGATCGCGTCGATCGCGTCCACGTCGCAGAGGTTGCCGTAGACGTGCACCGGCAGGATGGCGACGGTCTTGTCCGTGATGAGCGCCTCGAGCTTTTTGGGGTCGAGCGTAAAGCTCACGGGGTCAATGTCGCAGAACACGGGCGTGCAGCCGCAGCGCACGATCGCGTGGGTGGTGGAGGCGAAGGTGAAGGGGGTGGTGATGATCTCCCCGTGCAGGCCGAAGGCCTCGATCAGATTTTCCAGCGCGAGGTGACCGTTGGTGAAGAGCGTCAGATATTCGCATTGCAGGCGCTTTTGCAGCGCCGCCTCCAGGGTCTTGTGCTTGACGCCCATGTTGGTCAGCCAGTGGCTGTCCCAGAGCTCGCGGATCTCCTCGCAGTATTCCGCGAAGTCCGGCATGGACGAGCGCGTCACGTTGATGACAGACATTTACATTCTCCAATCCATAAGGCTTTCCACCATGTCCAGATCGAACACGGGGATCTGACAGGCCTCCTTCACGCGCTTACGCTCGGCGAAGGAGTCGTCAATGAAAATCGAGTCGGGCAGGATGAAGTCGGCCTTCTGCTGCCCCGGCTCCAGGTGAAGGATCTCGTCAAAGAGCGCCGGGGAGATCGCGTATTTTTCCACGGCGGGCAGCAGCTCGCGTGCGTGGCGGGAGAGCAGGTGCAGCGACTTGCCCTTGTTCTTCGCCTGATATAGGAAGGCCATCAGCTCGAAATTCACCATGCCGTCCACGATGAGCGTGTCGTCAAAGTCCACGTAGACGTGCGTGTAGCGGATATCCGTCTGGAAGCGGCTGATGAACGCGCGGTCGAGCAGCTCCTCGTTGCGGTTGATCAGCAGCCCCACGTCGTAGCCCCAGTGGTTGTAGAGCGTCAGCAGCGGCAGGTTGCAGCCGAGGTTTCGCGTCACGCCCATGGTGCCCGCGATGCGCGGGGCGATCTCCATGAGGCGGCAGTCGCCCCCCGCGTTCTGCTTGAGCTGGAAGAACCACGCGCCGTTGAAGCACAGGCGGCGGTTGATGTCCTCGGCGATGGCGCGGATGCGCGCGTCCGCCGCGAAGGGGCGGGAGCGCACGGCGATCCCGGCGCGGATGCGCTCTCTCGTGCGCGGGGAGACGAGGCGCAGCGCGCCGTGCCGGTCGGTGAAGCAGTCCACGGTGAACTCCTCCCCGGGCAGATATTCGCAGATCGCGTAGTCCACGCCGTCGGAGAGCGCCTGCGTGAGCGCCTCGCGGCTGTCGATGCGCCTTGCGCCCTGGGAGCCCTGCCCCACGGCGGGCTTGAGGAAGACGGGTCCGGCTGCCGCCAGCTTTGCGGCAGATAGTCCGCCCCGGCGAGGAAGGCGTAGGTCTTGTTCTTGTCCCGGCAGACCTCCACCGTCTCCAGCGGGGAGCTCACGAGCGCACAGTGCAGCGCCGCCTGCTCCCTCGTCAGGCGCAGAAGCGCGCTGTCGTGGGCGGGGTAGAGGTAGTCGATGCCCTCGCGGTCGATGATCTCGTTGAGCGCGTCGATCAGCCCCGGCTCGTTTACGAAGGGCAGACCCGAATAGCAGCGCTCGAACACGAATTCCGCGTGGCAGGGGACGCTGGTCGCGCCATAGAGGCGCACGAACTTCGAGCAGCGCAGCGCCTGGTGGATCTCAAAGGCGATCTCCGTGCCGGCGGGGAAGACCAGGATATTCTTCTTTTCAGCCATGCTCGGGCGCCTCCTTCCCACGGCGTAAAAATTTCGTTATCAGCGCGAGGATCAGCTCGAAGCTCTCGAGCTTCAGAAGCTTCGCCCCCAGCGCGTAGACGAGCACGCCCAGCGGCACCTGCACCAGCAGCGTCAG
>CAJOFI010000215.1 GCA_905233595.1 uncultured Oscillospiraceae bacterium
ACCCCGACCGCCCGCGGGAGCTGCAGCATGTGCTGATCCCCGGCGCGGGCGTCGCGTTCGTCACCTCGACGGCGCGGCTGCCCTACAGCGGCGAGGCGTACCGCCGTCTGCGCGTAGACGCGATGGCGGAGGCAAAGCTTACCCGCGCCGAAAAGGCAAAGCTGCGCTTCACCGGCCGCATCGAACGCGCACTGCGCGACGAGGCAGTCGAGGCGCTGAGCCGCGCCAAGAGCGCGCACGACGCGCTGGAGGCGGCGTACAATCCCTGCGTCGATTTCGACGGCGTCTACGCCCTTGCGGCGGAGGAGGCGAAGCGGCTCATGGGGTATCGAAAATAATTCCTCGTATCCACTAAATCTTCCCTTTTTTCTGCCGATATATAAAATGCAATCAAGGACGATTGTCCGATGAAAAAATGCGGCATCGAGCAGAAAGGAAGGATACGAATATGGAATTGGATGTCAGCAACCTGAGGATCACGAAGCCCACCTACAGCAAAACAGACGCTGTGAGCAGCAAAAACGCCGAGACTGCGGAGACGGCAGAGGCTGTTTCAAAAGACGCGGAGGCGGCGACCTTTGAGGCGGACGGCGGCCGTACCTACAGCGCAAGCGCGACGCGCACCAGCTACACTGTCGACTCGGAGACCATCGAGCGGCTTAAGAGTGAGAGCGAGGCGCGCATGGCGAACCTTGTGCAGCAGATGCTCGGCAAGCAGATCAACAAGAACAACATTCTGGAGGCGATCAACTCCGGCAAGTTCAGCGCGGAGGACATCGAGCAGGCGAAGAAGGACACCGCTGAGGACGGCTACTGGGGCGTCGAGCAGACCAGCGACCGTTTTGTGAAGTTCGCGACGGCGCTGACCGGCGGCGATCCCGACAAGCTGGACAGCATGATCGAGGCGTTCGAGAAGGGCTACGCCGAGGCGGAGAAGCAGTGGGGCGGCAAGCTGCCCGAGCTGACGCAGCGCACCCGCGAGGCGACGCTCAAGAAATTCCAGGACCTCAAGGACCAGTACGCGCAGGCTGCCTCCGGCACCGAGGCGTAAAGCAGCAAAAAAAGACGGAGAGCGAAAAAAGCTCTCCGTCATTTTTTAGTTCAGGAAGTCCTTCAGCTTCTTCGAGCGCGAGGGGTGCCGCAGCTTGCGCAGCGCCTTCGCCTCGATCTGGCGGATGCGCTCACGGGTGACGTTGAACTCCTTGCCGACCTCCTCCAGCGTGCGGGGACGGCCGTCCTCGATGCCGAAGCGGAGCTTGAGCACCTTCTCCTCGCGCGGCGTCAGCGTGGAGAGCACGTCCACCAGCTGCTCCTGCAGCAGCGTGAAGCTCGCCGCCTCGCTGGGCTCGCTGGCGCCCTCGTCGGGGATGAAGTCGCCGAGGTGGCTGTCCTCCTCCTCGCCGATGGGCGTCTCCAGCGACACCGGCTCCTGCGCGATCTTCAGGATCTCGCGCACCTTATCCACGGACATGCCCATCTCCGCGCTGATCTCCTCCGGTGTCGGGTCGTGGCCGAGCTCCTGCAACAGCTGGCGCGACACGCGGATGACCTTGTTGATGGTCTCGACCATGTGCACGGGAATGCGGATGGTGCGCGCCTGATCGGCGATGGCGCGGGTGATCGCCTGCCGGATCCACCACGTGGCGTAGGTGGAGAATTTGTAGCCCTTGGTGTAATCGAACTTCTCCACCGCCTTGATGAGGCCGAGGTTGCCCTCCTGAATGAGGTCGAGGAACAGCATGCCGCGGCCGACATAGCGCTTGGCGATGGAGACGACGAGACGGAGATTCGCCTCGGCGAGCTTCTGCTTGGACTCATCCCCCTTCAGGGCGAGGGCCTCCAGCTCCGCGCGCTCGGCCTCCGGCAGCTCGACGCCGTCCTCCTTGGCTTTATCCAGCTTCTCCTGCGCCTCCATGCCGGCGGTCATCTCGCTGGCGTACTGGATCTCCTCGTCGGCGGAGAGCAGCGCGACCTTGCCGATCTCCTTGAGGTACATGCGCACGGGGTCGTCGATGGAAAAGCTGTCGACCAGCTCGTTCGGGTCGATGAGCTCCTCCTCCTCGACCTCGGCGAGAGCCTCCATAGGCGGCTCGTCGTCTCCGACGTCGTCATCCGGCAGGTCGGAGGTCGCCAACTCGACGCCCAGCGGTTCCAGCGAATCGTAGATCTGATCGACCTGCTCGGGCGAGAGCGTCATCTCGTCCAGCACGTCCGACAGGTCCGA
>CAJOFI010000216.1:0-2625 GCA_905233595.1 uncultured Oscillospiraceae bacterium
CGGTGGACTCGCCGGAGCCGAAGAAGCCGCCGGATTTCTTGCGCAGCTCGCGCAGGTCGAGACGGAGACGGCAGCACATGGAGCGCACGTCGGAGGGCTCCATATCGGAGTTGATGTAGTTGGAGAAATAGGGGGTGCCGTATTTCGCGGTCATCTCAAAGAGCATCTTGTTGTTCTCGGTGGGAGACCAGTCGAAATCGCGGGTGATGGAATAGGTGGGGATGGGGTACTGGAAGCCGCGGCCGTTGGCGTCGCCCTCGATCATCACGTCGATGAAGGCCTTGTTGACCATGTCCATCTCCGGCTTGCAGTCGCCGTAGGTGAAGTCCATCTCCCTGCCGCCGACGATGGCGGGCAGATCCTTGAGGTCTGCGGGCACCGTCCAGTCGAGCGTGATGTTGGAGAAGGGCGCCTGGGTGCCCCAGCGGCTGGGGGTGTTCACGCCGAAGACGAAGGACTGGATGCACTGCTTGACCTCCTTATAGCTGAGGTGCGCCCGCCCACTCGTTCTGCATGATGCCGAGGAAGTTGACCATCTGGTTGCAGAGCGTGGAGAGGTGGCTTGCCGGGGCGGAATTGATCTTGCCCGGGATGCCCAGACCCTGCTGGATAAGCTGCTTGAGGCTCCAGCCCGCGCAGTAGCCGGTGAGCATGCTCAGATCGTGCAGATGGATGTCGCAGTTGCGGTGGGCGTTCGCGATCTCCTCATCGTAGACCTCGCTGAGCCAGTAGTTGGCCGTGATGGCGCCGGAGTTGGAGAGGATGAGGCCGCCGACGGAATAGGTCACGGTGGAGTTTTCCTTCACGCGCCAGTCGGCGACGGAGAGATATTTGTTCACCGTCTCCTTATAGTCCAGATACGTGGACTTCATGTTGCGCATTTTCTCGCGCTGCTTGCGGTAGAGGATGTAAGCCTTCGCGACCTGCTCGTAACCCGCGCGGGAGAGCACGGCCTCCACGCTGTCCTGAATATCCTCAACGGAGATCTTGTCCTCCTTGATCTTGGGCAGGAAGTCCGCCGAGACCTTGAGCGCCAGAAAATCGATCACGCTGTCGTTATAGTCGGTGTTGGTGGCGTCAAAGGCCTTTTTGATCGCGTCGGCGATCTTCTTGATGTCAAAATCGACGATCTTCCCGTCGCGCTTGCTTACGTAGTACATGTTCTCTCTGTCTCCTTTCAGATTCCCCTCACCTGGGTGGGCACAAAAGCGCAGGCTTCCTTCGCGAAGCGCTGCATCTCGTTTTCATCAAAAGCGGAAAGCCCGCTCATGTTCAAAATTTCCCCGGAATCGCGGTACTGCTGCAAAAACCAGCGCCTTGCGCCCGCGATCCATTCGGCGGCGAGCAGCAGGCGCTCCCGGTCGTGCAGCCCTTTGACGACCGTAGTGCGAAACTCATAGTCCACGCGCCCCCGCATCAAAAGCGCCTTCGACCGCTCGAAGGGCTCAAGCCTGAGAGCGCTCACGCCCGCGGTCTCGGCGTAGAAGGCGGGGGCGTTTTTAATATCCATCGCGACGTAATCCACAAGCCCCTCGTCGATCACGCGCTCCAGGCGCTCGGGAAAGCCGCCGTTCGTATCGAGCTTTACCTGAAAACCCAGCGCGCGGATCTCACGCAGAAGCTCCGGGAGCTCCGCGTGCAGCATCGGCTCCCCGCCGGTGATGGCGACGCCATCCAGCACGCCCACGCGCTTATTGAGAAAGCGCAGCAGCTCTTCCGCCTCAAGCGTCTCGCCGAAGCGCTCCGGCAGAACGAGCGAGGCGTTCTGGCAGAAGGGACAGCGGAGGTTGCAGCCCGCGGTGAACACCGTGCAGGCGACCTTTCCGGGAAAGTCGAGCAGGGTCAGTTTTTGTAGTCCGGCAATGCGCATCTTATCCTCCGGTTTTGGGGGAAGCGCTGACCAGGCTTTCTTCGGCGTTCCCCGTGCGTTCGCGTGCTATCATAGCTCCATATTTCGTGCTTGTCAATAGGCAAAACCACTAAATATAGATTGTTTACCACTTTGTAACCATTCTGACCACAAAATCTTGTGTTCTCAAAAACTTTGTAGCTTTCTGTCGCCCGGTCTTCGCCGGGGCGAGAGGGCTCTGAAATGTGTCCAGATTCTTAAATCTTCTTATTTTTCTTGCCGACAAAGCCGCTTCATGGTATAACTAAAGCACCGAATTGTCAAGAGGCAATTGGCACAAGATGTTGTGGCGGAGGAAAAGATGAACACCATTGATTCGATAGACAACGCAAAGCTCATCCTGCGCGAGGTCGGCAAGGTCATCGTCGGCAAGGACGAGACGATGATAAAAGTGCTGCTCGCGATCGTGGCGGGCGGGCATATTCTGATGGAGGATATCCCCGGCGTCGGCAAAACGACGATGGCCGTCGCGCTCTCGAAGGCACTGGGGCTTGACTATAACCGGGTACAGTTCACGCCGGATGTGCTGCCCTCGGACATTACGGGCTACTCGCTTTATGATAAGAACACAGGGACTATGAGCTACCAGCGCGGCGCGGTGCTGTGCAATCTCTTCCTCGCGGACGAGCTCAACCGCGCGACCTCGCGCACCCAGTCCGCGCTTTTGCAGGCGATGGAGGAGGGCGAGGTCACCGTGGACGGCAGCACCTACCCCG
>CAJOFI010000216.1:2690-3293 GCA_905233595.1 uncultured Oscillospiraceae bacterium
TTTCGATGGGCTATCCCTCGCACAAGGACGAGATTGAGATGATCCGCCGCCGTCAGAACGGGCAGAGCCTGGAGACGGTGCAGCAGGTCGTGAGCCGGGAGGAGCTTCTGCGCATCCGCCGGGAGGCCGAGCAGGTCTATCTCAAGGACGCGATGATCGACTACATCGTGACGCTCTGTGAAAAGACCCGTTCCGAAGTGCACATCCTCCAGGGCGCAAGCCCCCGCGCGACGCTGGCGCTGACCGCGCTGAGCAAGGCCACCGCCTGGATCCAGGGGCGGGACTATGTGCTGCCGCGCGACGTGCGCTTCGTGTTCCACGACTGCATCGAGCACCGGCTCGTCTGGTCGCAGGAGCTGAGCGACGGCGCCGCGCGCGAAGAGCTGTTGGGCAAGCTCTTCGCCTCCGTCAAAGCGCCCGCCATCAAGTGACCATGCCGACGCTTTCTTTTTTGGTCTATCTGCTGATGATCGGCCTTGCGTGGCTGTTAAAGCTGAGCTATCTCGGCTGGTTCGGCTCGTATTTCTTCCTCTGCGTGATCGCGCTGCCCCTTTTCGTGCTGCTGCTCGATCTGCCCGCGATGCTCTGCCTCAGGGCGGAGGC
>CAJOFI010000217.1 GCA_905233595.1 uncultured Oscillospiraceae bacterium
GGCAGCCAGGTACTGCTCGGCGGCAACGACAGCTACGTCGCCATGTGCCACCGCTGCTGGATGCACCGCATACGCGGGCAGGTTTGAGCCGTGAGTTTTGAGGGCTGCCCTTGAGTTTTGAGATTGTTCATCTGACACTTTTTTCCGTTTTCCTCAATGCTCAGCACGCAATGCTTAAGGGGATGTGAAAGCTCACATCCCCTTTTTTCAATTCCCCTGTACGGCGTCGAGCAGCGCCTCGTCGCCGCGCACGTACCAGCCGCCGCTGTAGATCAGACGGAGGGGGAAGCGGTGCTCGCGGTAGAACTCCGGCGCGCGGGAGAAGACCTCCTGTGCCGCGCTGTCGATGGCCTCCTGCACGATCTCCGGGCGGTAGAGGCCGTTTTCATCGCAGAGCTCGCGGTAGCCGCGCTCCCCCGTCAGACGCTCAAGCTCCCGCTCGGCGCTCTCGCGCAGCGCCTGCTCCAGCGCGGGGATGCTCAGCGAGCGGAGGGTGACCTCCTGCTCGGCAAGCGTTCCCTCCGTGCGGCTCTCGCCCTCGAGGCGGTAAGAATACCCTCAGCGTCATGGCGCCCAGCGCGTCGCCCGGCTGCTCCTCGAGGCCGAGGCTGCTCCAGCCGTCAAGCTTTTCGTAGAACTGCCCGTATTGATCCAGCTCCAGCGCGTCGAAGAAGCCCATCACCGCCTCCTGCACGTCGGGCAGGGCGGGGGGCGCGGTGCTCTGCGACATGGCGGGCACCAGAAGCTCCTGCGCGAGCGGGGAGAGATCAAGCACGGCGATGCCGCCCGCCCCCAGCGCCAGCAGCAGGGACAGCACGCCTGCCAGAGCACGCCTGCGCCGCAGCTTGCGCCGCCCCAGCGCCGAGAGCACGAACAGCAGCCCGAACAGCAGCGCCGCCCCGACCCAGAGCCAGGGCGTGACGCCGCCCACCGGCGCGAACGGTTCCGGCGTCGGCTCCGGCGTGGGGGCGGGCGTCGGCTCGGGGATGGGAAGCCCCGGCTCCTCCGTGCGCGCAAGGCGCGGCAGGCTCAGCCCCTCGAGCGCAAGCTCCTTCGCGCCCTCGGCAGGCTCGCGGTGCTCCAGCTCGTACTGCGCGTAATCGCACATCAGCGTGCAGAATTCGGCCAGCACCTGGTAGGCGTTGTACAGCCCGTCGGTGAAGCAGACGATCAGGATCGGCTCGTCGGTGTAGACGATGGCGCAGTCGTTCATGTGCAGCGTCGTGTCCTCCCAGTAGCCGTACTTGTGGGCGATCTCGTAGCGGTTCTCGCTGCGGCGAAAATACTCCGTCGGCTCGGCGCGCTTCATGCAGTCGATCACGCCGGGATAGCGCTCCTGGTTGTCGTAGAGCTCGGTCAGGCAGTGGATCATCTGGCGTGGCGTGAAGAAGTTGTTCACGTAATACTGCGGATCGACCGTGTCCGCGTCCTCGCCCATGAGCGGGGCGATGTAGCGGCGATAGCTGCGGTAGTTCCCGTTTCCGACGTACATCCACAGCACGCGGGCATATTCGTTGTCGGAGTGCACGATGCTCCCGTCCTGGAGCTGCTGATAGCTGATCCCCCCGATCAGCGTGTCAAAGCCGATCGTGCCCTCGTACACGCGCTCGGACACCGCCATGTTGAGCGGCACCTTGTACATACTCGCCGAGACCATGTACTGGTCGGGGTTAAAAAAATGCTCCTCCCCGGTGACGGCGTTGCGGTAGCCGTAGCCGACGTTCCGCTCCCCGATGCCGAGGCGTTCGTTAAACTCCGCCACGACCTCGTCCCAGCTCTTCCCGGCGAAGCGGGGGTCGTCCTCGGCAAAGGCGCAGGGGGCGAGGGACAGCAGCATACACAGCAGCAGCGCGGCGGACAGCAAGGTTTTCAGCAGCTTCATGGTCTTCTCCCAAACGTAACAGGTAAAACCATTTTACCACGCTTCGACTGTTTTGCAAGGATTTTCGACAGAAACAGCGAACAGTTCCTAACGAGTGAAAAACGAATCGTGAATAGTTGCGGTGCCGCTGCGCGGCGGATTTTTAATTTGTCCCCGAAGGGGACACCTTTACTATTCAGTATTCATTATTCACTATTCACTATTCACTTGTCCCCGGCCTCTCGGCAAGGCCGCCGATCAAGGATCGGCGCTACGGCTCCGGCCACTTGCCGCGGGCGCTTTCTTATGCTATACTCAGTCCAGAAAATTTTGGATCGGAGGATCACGACATGGATCACACGAGCATTCCCCGGCGCGAGCAGGTGCCGGAGGAATTCACCTGGAACCTCGGCGATATGTACGAGAGCGACGAGAAGTGGCTGGAGGAGTATGAAGCCCTCATGAAACTGCCCGAGCGCGTGAGCGCCTATCAGGGCAGGCTGGGCGAGAGCGCGGAGACGCTGCTGGAATATCTGCGCCTCGGGGACGAACTGGACGTGCGCCTTGGCATGCTCTACGGCTACGCAAGCTGCAAGGCCGACCAGGACAGCGCCAACGGCTTTTATCAGGACATGCGCGGCAAGGCCATCGCTGCGCTGGTGGCGGCCTCGAGCGCCTCGGCCTTCGCCTCGCCGGAGCTCATGGCCATCGACGAGGACAGGCTGAACCTCTTCTATATCGCGCAGCCGGGGCTGGAGACCTACCGCCGCAGCCTCTATCAGATCCGCCGCAGAGCCGCGCACATCCTCTCCCCCGCCGAGGAGCGGCTGCTCGCCGCCGCCG
>CAJOFI010000218.1:0-2186 GCA_905233595.1 uncultured Oscillospiraceae bacterium
AGGGTGTTTTTGAAGCGGCAAAGCTGCCTCAAAAACGGATTTTAATTTCTTTTTCGCCTTCCGAGGCGAAAAATCAGAGGCGTTCCCCCTCTGAACTCCTCCAAATTGCGGGGCGACTGAATAGTTACGGGGCTGTGAAAAAACTTCGTTTTTTCACAGCCCCAGTTTTTGAGTCGTGAGTTTTGAGTTTTGAGATTATTTCAGAACTTTATCAGTGACTAAAAAATTTGCCGCATTCCCGGAAACCAGCTTTACTCTTAACGATTCACGATTCACCACTGACCACTCCGCCGATCCATGATCGGCGAAGCGTCACTGACTACGCGCCGAAATAGGCGTTCGCCGCCTGGTTGTAGAGATACAGGGCGCGGGCGAGGTTTTTCATGTTCTCGTTCGTGCTGCTCTGGAGGATCTGGCAGGCGTAGCTCAAGGGACTGTAGCGGAAGGAATAGCTCTCGCTGCCGCAGGTGACCGCGTAGAGGTGCTCCGTATCCAGATCCTTCGCCGCGATATTGGGCAGCGCCACGTAATAGCGGCTCTGCGAGCTGAGCACCGGCTGCGCCGCCGAGCCGTCGATGCTGAAGGCGTAGCTGCCGATCACCTGCCCGCTCGCGAGGGTGAAATACTGGCGCAGGGCGTTGTCGGACTTGAACATGACCGAGGCGCTGTGCACCGTGACGCCGGAGGGCTTGTTGGACAGATACTTCGGCGTGAAGGCGTCAAGCTGGCTCTGCGTCACCGCCGTGACCGCCGCGTCGAGCGTCAGCCCCTCGGCCTTGTAGTCAAAATAGAGCTGCGCGGCGGTGCCGTAGTCCGCGGCAGCCTTGGCGAGGGCGACCATCTTGGGGTTGCTGCTGGTTTTCTGCGCCTTCTCCAGATAGTCCATGACCGAGGTGGTATAGCCCGTTTCCGTGATGTCCTGCTCCTTGAGATAGAGGGGCGCCGCCGTGTCGTCGCCGTAATAGAGGCGCAGCGTCGCCTCGTCGCGCATCTCCTTGGCGACCACGGGCAGGCTGAAAATATGGCACTGCACCGCGCCCACCGTGCCGAGGCGCGCATCCGTCAGCGGGATGCGGGTGTCCGTCTCCTTCGCGGTGATGACGACGTAGGCCTTCATATCCGCGCGCAGCTTCTCGGAGAGCTGGAGATAGAAGTTCAGCTTCAATTCGCCCTTGAAGGTGACGGTGTTGGCGTAGGCGAAGGAGGCGTCCGCCGGGATCGAGGGCGCGGTAGAATAGGCCGTCGTGCTGAGCGTGAGCTCTGCTTCCGTGAAGCAGGTGAGGGTCTTATCGTCATAATAGTAGCTGATGCTGCGGCTCCCCGCGCGGCAGACGTAGCCGTCCTTCACGCTGCCGCTCGCACAGGGGACGAGGAAGAGCAGGTCGGGCGCACCGGTGGAGCCCGTGTCGCAGTTGGTGATGTCGGCAAGGTAGACCTTGCCGTCATCGAGCTGCACGAGGTTCCACATATGGCTGCCCGCGCCGGTGCCGCCGCTCATCGTGCCGCTCACGCTGTAAACCGTCACGTCGGCGGCAAAGCCCGTCCTGTCGCAGAGGTACTGGAAAGCCTTGGCATAGCCCTCGCAGACCACGTTGGTGCTCAAATCGTCGTCGAAGACCGAGATAAGCTGCCAGGGGTCGCCGTAGCTGCTCGAGGCGTTGGCCTGATCGTCGTAGCTGACCGCCGCGCAGATCGCGTCCTTGTAGCCCTTGAGCTTTTGAAGATCGCTCATGCCCTCAAACTGCGCGATGATCGCCCCGGCCTTCTCCACGGCGGCGCTGACGCGGGAGGCGTAGCGGCCGTCAACGCCGCAGCGGTAGCTGACGCCGTCAACGCTCACGCTGCTGCCGTCGGAATAGTCTTCGACGACCGCAAAGGTAAAGACCATGCTGCCGCTTACGCGGATGCAGTCCGCCGAGCCGGAGAAGCCGTAAGGCTCCAGCAGGGTGCCCACGGTCTTGTCGTACCAGTAGAGCTCATAGGGGCAAGCGCTCTGCAGGCAGCTCACCACGGCGCGCAGAGAGAAGTCGATCTGCTCCTTTACGGCCGATGTCGCCTCGCTCGAGTAGGTCGTTTTCCCGTCAACGGTGGTGACAAGGCTGTCAAGCCCCAGCTCCGCCGCCGTCCATCCGTTCTTTTCAAGCCCCAGGCTCTCCACCGTGATCTCGATGCGGGAGGAGCTGCGC
>CAJOFI010000218.1:2197-2953 GCA_905233595.1 uncultured Oscillospiraceae bacterium
AGCGAGGCGCCGGGGTCGCGCGCCGCCCGCAGCAGCATGCGGGGACGGGCGCCGAGGGAATTGAGCTTCTGCTCGGCAAAGGCGTTTAGGAGCGCCTGCGCGTCGTCCCCGCCGCCGGGGGCGTAAATCTCAGCGGGCAGGGAGGCGAACAGCTCCTGCGCGGCATCCGGAACAAGCGCCGCCTGCGGCGCTTCGACGACAGCAGTCGCCTCGGGCTGTTCCGCCGTTTCCGGCTCCTCGATTGTCACCGGCTCCTCGATTGTCACCGGCTCCTTGACCGTTTCCGGCTCTTCGACCGTTTCCGGTTCCTCGACCGTCTCCGGCTCCTCGACCGTCTCCGGCTCCTCGACCGTCTCCGGTTCCTCGACCGTCTCCGGTTCCTCGACCGTTTCCGGCTCTTCGACTGTCTCCGGCTCCTCGGCCATCACCCGCGTCTGCGGCAGGGACAGCAGAAGCAGCAGCGCGAGCAGCAGGGACAGGATTTTTCTTGTCTTCTTCATCTATCTACACACCTTTTGTACAGGCAAGCTTCCACTTTGATTATATCACATCTGCGGCTCCTGTCAATCGCATTTGTCATAATTTTGTAACTTATTATGCTCTGACAAAATCCTCGTGTCCCGGGTGGTAGCATGGGGGCATGCAAGTGATCTATCTGGATTCTCTGTTCCTGCTCAACACGCTGGCGGACTATCTGCTGTGTCTCTGCACGGGGCGGCTGTGCGGGCTGGTGCTGCGGCGGCGGCGCTATCTGCT